>JAJXWN010000060.1 GCA_021781595.1 bacterium
ATCTTTCGTGGCTGACGACGAGAACGGTTCCCGCAAACTCGCCGAGCGCATCTTCGAGCGCGCGCAGGGTTTCGACGTCGAGATCGTTGGACGGCTCGTCGAGCAAGAGGACGTTCGCTCCGGTCAACAGCGCCTTTGCGAGATGCAGGCGGCCACGCTCTCCACCCGATAGCGTGCCGGCCAATTTTTGCTGGTCCGCGCCCTTGAAATTGAAGCGTCCCAAGTAGGCGCGCGACGGCATCTCGAATCTCCCAACCATGAGCATATCGCGACCCCCACCGACCTCGTCGAAGACCGTCTTCTCGTCACCAAGCGACTCGCGCGTCTGATCGGCGACGGCCAAACGCACGGTTGGGCCGATCGTGATGGTCCCGGCGTCGGGCTCCTCCTGGCCCGCAATCATGCGGAACAGCGTCGATTTGCCGGCACCGTTCGGTCCGATTATGCCGACGATCGCCCCGGGGGATATACGAAAACTCAAGTCGTCCACGAGCAGCCGGTCGCCGTAGGCTTTGCGAACGCCGGCAAACTCGATCACGCGATCGCCCAGGCGCTCGGCAACGGGAATGAATATCTCGCGTGTCTCGTTACGGCGCTGGTACTCGTAACTCGCCAGTTCGTCGAACCGGGCGATCCGGTTCTTGTTCTTGGCCTGGCGTCCTTTAGCGCCCGAACGCACCCACTCGAGTTCCCGCCGGAGCGCCTTTTGCCGAGCGGATTCAGCCGCCTCTTCTTGCGCGAGCCGCTCCCGTTTCTGCTCCAGCCACGAGCTGTAGTTGCCCTTCCAGGGTATGCCCCGGCCGCGATCCAGCTCGAGAATCCACTCCGCGGCGTTATCGAGGAAGTAGCGGTCGTGCGTCACGGCGACGACGGTGCCCGGAAACCGTAGGAGAAAACGCTCCAGCCATTCTACGCTCTCGGCGTCCAAATGGTTCGTCGGCTCGTCGAGCAGCAGCATATCCGGTTTCGAAAGCAGCAGCCGGCACAACGCCACGCGCCGCTTCTCTCCGCCAGAGAGCCTCTCGATCTTCGCTTCCCACGGCGGCAGCCGCAAGGCGTCCGCCGCAATCTCGAGTTGGAGATCAACGTTGTCGCCGTCGTGCGAAGCTAATACGGCTTCGAGTTTCGCCTGTTCGTTCGCGAGGGCTTCGAAATCGGCATCGGGGTCGCCGTACGCGGCATAGATGCGATCGAGACGAGTACGGGCCGAGAATACCTCACCCAGCGCTTCCTCGATGGTTTCGCGAACGGTCTTTCCCAAGTCGAGTCGCGGCTCTTGCTCCAGATATCCGATCGTGAGATTGGGCATCGGCTCCGCCGTGCCGTCGATCTCCGTGTCGATCCCGGCCATGATGCGCAAGAGCGTCGATTTGCCGGAACCGTTGAGTCCAAGAATCCCGATCTTCGCGCCCGGAAGAAAGCTCAGGGAGATGTCTTTGAGAATCTGGCGCTTCGGCGGCACCATCTTGCCGACGCGATACATAGCATACACGTATTGCGACACGGTCTCTCTGCGTTCGGAGCAAGCCCGGATTCTCCCGGCCGGACTGATTGCCGGTGCAGGCGTACCGAGCTATCGCCATCCGCCGCGCTGTAAAGTGAGCGTTAACTTTTGCCGCCGCTCGGAAGTTGTGTGGGTGGTACGGAGTATAGTTACGATCGAAAGGGATAGAGGAGGTTTCCATGCAGATCCGATGATCGCCCTTGGCGCCGAGCAACTGCTGCTACTGGTTCTCATCGCGCAGTGCCTATTGCTGGCAATCGCCAGCGCCGTCTTCGCGATGGTCCTGCGCGCCACCGCACCCGACCGCGGCCGCTGGTGGCTGGCCGGGTGGGTCTCTTTGGCGCTGGCTCTCGGGAGCGAAGCCGCAGGGCAGGCATACTCGCGCGTCGAGATGCCGCTCTCTTTGCTCGCCACCGCACTGGCGATCGCCGCGGGTTGGAGCTTGGTCGCAGGCTCGTACCAGTTCCGACGGGTCTGGCCGGCGCCGGTATGGGCGCAGGCCGTCGTTGCCGCGGGTGCGGCAGCAGCCTTTACCGTATCGTGGCGTGCCGACATCCTGACCGACCTCGTCAGCCCCGAAGTAGCGATCTTCGCGGCGATGCTGCCGACGGCGGTCGCTCTCTATCCGTTCGCGGGCGATCGCCTGCGCCGGCGCGGGAGCCGCAGCGCCTGGATCTCTGCGGTGTTGCTGGCTCTTTTCATCGCGCGAACGCTCGTCAGCAGCGCCGTTCTCGCCGGCCGGCAGGCGGAACTCTCGCCGCTCTACTGGTCGATAGAGACCTTCGGCTTCTGCTTGCTCGCGATCGCCCTCGCAACCAGCCAAGTCGTCATGCTCCTCGACGAGCTGCACGAGGATCTCCATAGCTCGAACCTCGCGCTCGGCAAAGCGCTCGAGGATCTCGAAGCTGCGGCGAAGATCGATCCCTTGACGGGGCTCTACAATCGCTACGCGTTCTACTCGCTGATCGACGAACTCCGCCTACGAAACGCCACAGGCGGCTGCGTCATCATGCTGGACGTGAACTACCTAAAGGCGATCAACGATACCTATGGGCACCATACCGGCGATCGCGCTCTCCTCAACGTGGCCGAACGTATCCGCAGCTTGCTGCGAGCGACCGATCATGCGTTCCGCTGGGGCGGCGACGAGTTCGTGGTGCTGCTGTTCGGCGTCGCTCCGGAGATCGCGCGCCAGCGAGCCGTAGAGATGGAACGAATCGAGCCCCTCCACGTTCCTGGCATCGACGCACCCGTTCCGCTGAATACTTCCTGGGGCGTCGCGCCGTTCGAGCCCGCGAACCCCGACGAAGCACTACGAGAGGCCGATGCGAATCTCTACGCGCAAAGGCGTCTAACAGGAGCGCGGAGAGAGGTGATGGCAGGATGATCGAGCAGGCTTTCTGCGTGCTGCTGCCGTTGCTGTCAGGCTGCTCGCCGTACCGTCAGGACGTGCCGACCATTGCGGCACTCGTTCGAAACGCGCCGCGATATACCGACCACGTGGTCGCCGTCACGGGCACCGCCCGCAGCCTTCGGCAGTGGCGTTACAAAGACGGCTACCGCTCCGAGCTCTTTGCGCTTTGCGACGCAGGCAGCTGCGTGACGATCTACAAGCGCGCGAACTCGCCGATCCACGATGGCGAGCTGCTCACCGTTCGCGGTACGTTTTACGACCATTTGCACATCGGGGGACGCATCTACCGCAACGAAGTAGACGCGGGCACGGTTCTCCCGCTCGATTAGCGCCCTCCCCGTAAGCGTCCGTTACCCCATATGGGATCAATACGCCGACTGCCACTTCAAAAACTTGGCGGGAGAGTGTTGGAATCGAACCAACCAACCGGCTTGCACCGGCCTCAGCGGTTTTGAAGACCGTGCGGGCCACCAGACCCGTACTCTCCCATACGCCATGACGCTCCGCATGATAGGCGTCTCACGTGCGAATTTGGGTTCGCGCGCATTTGCCCCTTCGGGTGAGGCCCCAACTGCTTCGTGCCCCGGCTGGCACCGCAGACCTGCTACGTGGTCGAGAGGACGCCTTCTGCTCGGCATCAAGGCCGTTGGATCGATCCTGCCGGCGTCGGGTCTTCGCGCCGGAGCGCAGGGAAAGGCTTCAAGGCGCGCCGCAGTACCAAGGGCATGAGAGAATCGGCCGTTCGGCTGGCGTGGGTTGTCGCCGGAGCAACCTTCCTCGCGCATCTGATTGCCAATCCGCATTATGGCTTTTTCCGCGACGAGCTCTACTTCATTATTTGCGGTCGTCACCCCGATTGGGGTTACGTCGATCAGCCACCGCTCGTTCCGCTCATCGCGGCGGGAAGCCAGATCTTCGGCGTCTCGCTGGTCGCTCTACGAGCGACGGCGGCGCTCTGCGCCGGAGCGAGCGTCTTCGTTACGATGCGCCTCGTCGCGCAGCTTGGGGGCGGTCGCTTTGCCCAGGTCTTCGCCGCCCTCGTCGCGGCGCTCACGCCCGTCCTCGTTGCCTTCGGCGCACAGGTCGGCCCCGACATGATCGGGCTTTGGCTCTGGCCGCTCGCCGCGCTCTACGTGCTGCGAATCGTCGACGGCGCCACGCCGCGCCTGTGGCTAGCGGCCGGTGCGTGCATCGGATTTTCTTTCGAAGCGAAATACAGCGTCATCTTCTTTGCCGTCGCGCTACTCGCCGGACTACTCGCAACGGACGGGCGGCGCATCCTCGCTACGCCCTGGTTTTTCTACGGCAGCGCACTCGCAATCGCGATTGCGCTGCCCAACGCGATTTGGCAGATCGCCCACAACCTTCCGATGCTGCAACTCCTGCTCGCGGCGCAGCACGGAAAGAACGTCGCGCTTTCTCCGCTCGGCTTCATCGCGCAAGAGATACTCATCACCAATCCGTTTCTCGCCTGGCTCTGGGTCGTCGGCACGATCGTCGCGCTGCGCGATGCACGCTTGCGATGGATCGGCATTGCCGTTCTCGTGCTGCTTGCAGAGATGATCGCGTTGCGCGGAAAAAACTACTATCCCGCCGACGTCTTCCCGATTCCCATCGCCGTGGGCGCGCTTGCGATGGCTCGCACGGTGACCACGCGGTGGGGGCGCATCGCGCTCGCCGGCGCGACGCTGGTAGCGGCATCGTGGCTGATCCCATTTACCGAACCGGTGCTTCCGACGCGGACGATCGTTGCCTACACGAGCTTCTTTCGCCATACGCTGCATCTTTCGGCGAGATCGGAACGGCATCGCCGAGCTCCGTTAGGACAGGACTTCGCCGACATGCACGGTTGGCCGCGCCTGGCAGCCCTCGTCGAGAGACTCTATCGCGCGCTGCCGCCATCGGAGAGAGCGCGTGCGGCGATCTTTGCTAGCAACTACGGCGAGGCATCCGCGATTGCGTTCTTCGATGCAGGGCAGCCGCTACCGCCCGTGCTCTCGGGCCACAATCAATACTGGCTCTGGGGGCCGCGCGGTTCAAACGGCAGCATCCTGATCGACGTCAACGGACGATGCGGCGCCGCGAGCCATTTTTACGCCCACGCGCGCCTGCTCGCGCGATTCTCCGATCCGCTCGGAATGCCGTACGAAAACGGCATTCCAATCTATCTCTGCCGCGGCCCGCGCGAGCCGCTAGCGCGCATTTGGCCGAAACTCAAGAACTACTCATAACGTAACGTACAGCGATCGCTTCCTTGCGGAATCGCCTTTCCGTCGAGCCATTGCGTGAAGCTGCGAGCGATATGCGTTGCGTCTATGCGTTTCCAGGTTATGAAGCCTTCGAGCGGTGCGCTGCCGGCCTTGGCATTTGCGGGATCGTAGGGACCCGTCCAGGTCCAGGTGCCGTCGCCGGCGCGAACGCCATGCATGTTCGCGTAACTCCCGTCGGCGTGGAAGTCACGATAGACCCAGCGTTGCCGCCGCGTTATGTACCCTACGAATGCGCTGCCCGCCGGAATGCCCGCCGCACTGAGACCCCAATCGACACGGATCCAGCGGCTTCCCCGAACGCGCGTAATCCTCCACCGTGAGGCAGGTTGCCCGGGCGCGCGACAGATCCACGTGCCCGCGAAATCGCGCAGAAACGCGTTCGTAGGCGCAGAGGCACGATGCCCGGACTGCGCGAGAGCGGCTGCCAAGGCGAGCGTAGCGACCATCGAAGGCACCTCCGTAATCAGGCACTTCCGTTATTTTGAAGACCGGCGGACCTGCCCTCCGCCAGAGCCTCGAAACCCCTGACGTGGCGCCTGCCCCAAGTGGCATGAAAAGCAGCGCTTGCCGTGGCATGCACCGGCATGGCGAAAAACTACGATGCGATCGTCATCGGCGGCGGGCATAACGGGCTCGTGACGGCCTGCTATCTCGCGCGAGCGAGGTGGAGGGTGCTCGTGCTCGAGCGGCGCTACGTCGCCGGCGGCGCCTGCGTCACCGAAGAGACGTTCCCGGGCTTCAAAGTATCGACGGCGGCCTACGTCAACAGCTTGTTCAGGCCGGAGATCGTTCGAGACCTTCGTTTACGCGCGTACGGGTTCGAAACCGTCGAGCGCAATCCGTCGTCGTTCACGCCGTTTCTCGACGGGCGCTATCTGATGCTCGGGCCGGAACGCGCGGCGAACGTGCGCGAGATCGGCAAGTTCAGCAAGAAAGACGCGGAAAACTATCCCAAGTACGAGGAGATGCTCGAGCGCGTAGCGTCGGTCGTCGAGCCGACGCTCACGCAGACGCCGCCGAACGTCGCCCGGCCAAACCTCGGCGCGCTTCTCGCGATGGCGAAGCTGGGCCGCGCGATGGCGAAGCTCGGACCCGGAATGGGCGAGGCCGTCGAGGTGCTCGCCGGAGCTGCGCGGCCGATCCTCGACCGCTGGTTCGAATCCGAGGAACTCAAGGGTACGCTAGCGACCGACGCGATCATCGGCGCCTTTGCCGCGCCGTCGATGCCGGGAACCGCCTACGTGCTCTTCCATCACGTCATGGGCGAGACCAACGGTACGCGCGGCGTGTGGAGTTACGTCCGCGGCGGCATGGGCGGTCTCACGCAAGCGCTCGCGAGCGCCGCGAGAGACCTCGGCGTCGAGATTCGCACCGAAGCCGAGGTCGCAAAGATCCTCACGCACGGCGGCGCCGTGACGGGCGTCGCGCTGACCGGCGGCGACGAGTTCCATGCCCGCAAGATCGCGAGCAACGCCGATTGCCGGATCACCTTCACGCAGATGCTCGATCCAAACATGTTGCCGGCGGATTTCCGCGCCGCGGTCGAGCGCATCGACTACAGCAGCGCCTCGGTGAAGATCAACGTTGCCCTGGCGGCGCTCCCGAACTTTGCGGCATGCCCGGGCGCCGATGCGGGCCCGCAGCACCGCGGTACGATCCATCTATGCCCCGACCAAGACTATATCGAACGCGCCTACGACGATGCGAAATACGGCCGGCCATCGAAAGCGCCCGTGGTGGAGTGCACGATCCCGTCGTCGGTCGATCCGACCGTTGCACCGGCGGGGCGGCACCTCATGTCGATGTTCGTCCAATATGCGCCGTATGCGCTCGCAGACGGCTCTTGGACGGAGCAACGCAAGAACGACTTCGCCGATCGCTGTTTCGATATCGTCGAGCAATACGCGCCGGGATTCAAAGGTTCGGTGATCGCGCGCCAAATCTTAACCCCCGTCGACCTTGAGCGCACGTTCAACCTCACCGGCGGCAATATCTTTCAAGGCTCGATGGCGCTTCACCAGCTCTTCGCGTTTCGCCCGGTTCCCGGTTTTGCGGGTTACCGCACGCCGGTCGAGGGCTTGTATCTCTGCGGTGCGGCCGCACACCCAGGCGGCGGCGTGATGGGCGCCGCGGGGTGGAACGCCGCGCGTGAAATGCTCAGGCGATGAGCGTGCGGGCTTAGGCCGGCTCGAACCGCGCCGTGAAGTGGCGCAGCGGCGGCGCTTGCCAAATCATGGTGAGCCCTCCGATGCGTTCGCGCGCGGCAAAGACGTCGGCCATCACCTCGCAGACGTAATCGATGTGGCTCTGCGTGTAGACGCGGCGCGGTATCGCCAACCGCACCAGTTCCATCGGTGCCGTGCGTTCCTCGCCGCTATCGGGATCGGTCGAGCCGAACATCACCGTACCGATCTCGACTGCCCGGATACCGCCCTCGAGGTACATCTCCGCAACGAGCGCCTGCCCCGGATAGGCGCGCGGAGGGACGTGCGGCAATAACGCGGCGGCGTCGACGTAGACGGCATGCCCACCGGGCGGTTGAACGATCGGGATTCCGATATCGGTCAGATGCCGCCCGAGATAGGCCGTCGACGCGATGCGGTAGCGCAGGTAGTCCTCGTCGAGTACCTCGTTCAATCCCACGGCCATCGCATCCAGATCGCGGCCTGCGAGGCCGCCGTAGGTCGGAAAGCCCTCCGTCAGAATGAGCAGCCGCGACTCTTGCCGCGAGAGCGCCTCGTCGTTGGTCGCGAGGAATCCGCCGATATTTACGAGGCCGTCTTTCTTGGCCGACATCGTGCATCCGTCCGCATACGAAAACAACTCGCGCGCGATCTCGCGGGCCGGCGTTTGCGCGTATCCCGCTTCGCGTTCTCGAATGAACCACGCGTTCTCCGCGAACCGGCAAGCATCGATGTAGAGCGGCAGCGCGAAGCGGTCGCAGACGGCCCGTACCGCCTTGACGTTCGCCATCGAAACGGGCTGGCCGCCGCCGGAGTTGTTGGTGATCGTCAGCATCACCAGTGGTATGCGCTCGCGCCCGACCTCGGCGATCAGCGCCTCGAGCGCCTCCACGTCCATGTTCCCTTTGAACGGATGGATCGTCGCCGGCTCGCGCCCCTCCGCGATCGGCAGATCGACGGCTCGCGCGCCCACGTACTCGATATTTGCGCGCGTGGTGTCGAAATGCGTGTTGTTCGGCACGACGTCGCCAGGTTTGCACGTCGTGCTGAAGAGGATGCGCTCGGCCGCGCGGCCTTGATGCGTCGGCAGGACGTAGCGGAAGCCGAAGATGCTCTCGACGGCGGCGGCAAACCGGTAATAGGATTTCGCGCCGGCGTACGATTCGTCGCCGCGCATGATCGCCGCCCATTGCTCCGCGCTCATCGCGCCGGTACCGCTATCGGTGAGCAGATCGATCAGCACGTTTTCCGCGCGCAGCAAGAACGGATTGTATCCGGCCTCCACCAGGAAACGCCGGCGCTCGGGCCGTGTCGTCATGCGAATCGGCTCGACGGATTTGATGCGGAACGGTTCGATGATCGACCGGTGGGACATGGTTCCTCCGAAGGCGTACGTTACTTAGGCGAGCTGCGGCGCGGGCTTTCCCGTAAGTTGGCGCGCTAGCCGGCTCGCATTGCGAGCGATGATGCCGTAGATCGAGAGTTGGGGATTGGCGCCGATGCTCGTAGGAAAGACCGATCCGTCGAAGACGCTGAGGTTTTCGAGATGGTGGTGGCGGCCGTATCCGTCGACGACCGAGGTTGCCGGATCGGCACCCATCGCGCAGCCGCCCATAACGTGAGCGCTCACCACGTGCATCAACACGATCTCCATCGGAAAGCCGTCGATTGCGGTCTTGGCTTGCGCGAGCGTCGCGTACGGAACCGCATCTTCGTGCATCGGGAGAACGGTTTTCGCGCCGGCCGCGAATTGAATCTCGGCCATCGAGTGCAGCGCGCGGCGCGCGCCGTCCCAAAGAAAGCCGCCGATCGGATAATCGAGCAGTGGCGTGCCGTCCGGCCTCAGGCCGACCGTACCGCCTTGGCTGCGCTCGTTGAAGCCGTCGCGCATGAGAGCGATGATCACTTGCACGTGCGGCATCTGCGCCATCAGCCGCGCGTGTGGCGTCCCGAAACCGACGAGCGTCGTCGCCGTGAGCACCGGGTGGATCGGCGGTACTTCGAGTTTGTAGCCCACCGGCCCGTCGATCGGCTGCGTCTTCAAGAAATGGTCGGTGTAGATGGATTGCGGCGCCCCACTGAAACCGTCGACGGCTTGCGGCATCGTTGCCGCCGAGATGACGGTCGGGTGCAGGTAGGTGTGCTTGCCCACCCGGCGGTACGGATCGGGGAGACCGGCACGCAGCAGCACGCCCGGGCTGCCGATGGCACCGGCCGCGAGCACGAAGTGACGCGCGGTAACGGTGACCGCGTACGGGCCCGGCCGCAGGCCGGTCGCATCCAACGCGCTGCACGATAGGCTCGCGATGCGCTCGCCGGCCAGCGAGAACGACTGCGCACGCACGCGGCTCACGAGTATCGCCCCATGCGCGAGTGCGGCCGGAATCGTCGTGACGAGCATCGACTGCTTGGCGTTGACCGGGCAGCCCATGCCGCAGTACCCAAGATTCCGGCAAGCCTTCACGTTGCGCGGGATGACCAGCGTTCGGATGCCGAGATTGGCGGCGCCGCGCCGCAGGATCGCATTGTTTTCGTTGGGCGGCTTGGCCCACGGATGCACGTTGAGGCGACGTTCCATCATCGCAAACCACGGCGCGAGTTCGTCGACCGTATAATCATGCAAGCCGAACCGGTCGCGCCAATATGCGAGCGTCTCCGGCGGCGTGCGAAAACTGCTCGTCCAGTTGACGGTCGTCGAACCGCCGACGCAGCGTCCCTGCAGGATGAGGATGCCCTTGTCTTTTGTGCGCCGCCCGGCCGAATCCTGATAGAGTTGCGGATACGCTTCGCGCTCGAGCATGTGAAAATCCGGCGAGGTACGCAACGGACCTTCCTCGATCAGCACGACCCGCAGCCCGGCGCGCGCCAGAATCTCGGCAGTCGTTCCGCCGCCCGCGCCGCTGCCGACAACCGCCACGTCGGCCTCGAGGTGCAGGTCTCGCTCCAGGCTCGACCCGTCGATACCGTGAATCACGGCTTTACCGCAGAACCGGCGGCCCGGAGTAACCGATGGCCGGCCAAGACTCTGCATTCCCGTACCACGCCGCGTTCACGAGCTGATGAAGCGCG
>JAJXWN010000061.1 GCA_021781595.1 bacterium
TACTGTTGTAGCGCGCCGCTCAACCCAAGCCCTACTTGGCGTTGAGGCGACGCAGGACGTATTGCAGGATGCCGCCGTGGCGGTAGTATTCGGCTTCGTCGGGCGTGTCGATGCGCAGAAGAACCTTGAACGCGAGCGACTTGCCGGCGTCGTCGGTCGCTCGCACGTGTACGTGCATACGCGGCTGCAGACCCTCTTCGAAACCGGTGACGTCGAAAGTCTCTTGGCCGGTCAGCGCGTAGGTCGAGCGGTCCGAACCGTCGATGAACTGCAGCGGCAGAATCCCCATGCCGATCAGGTTGCTGCGATGGATCCGCTCGAACGACTCGGCGATGACGGCCTTGATGCCTAGCAGATACGGGCCTTTAGCGGCCCAATCGCGCGACGACCCAGAGCCGTACTCCTTGCCCGCAAGGACGATCAACGGCGTCCCGGAGGCTTTGTAACGCACCGACGCGTCGAAGATCGCCATCTGCTCGCCGGTCGGTAGAAAACGCGTGTAGCCGCCTTCGACACCTGGAACCAGTTCGTTGCGCAAGCGGACGTTCGCAAACGTTCCCCGCACCATCACCTCGTGGTTGCCGCGGCGAGCGCCGTATGAATTGAAATCGAGCGGCGTTACCCCGCGTTCCATCAAATACTTGCCAGCCGGACTGTTCTTGGCGATGTTTCCCGCAGGCGAGATGTGATCGGTGGTTACGCTGTCGCCGAGCACCGCGAGAACCCGGGCGCCGGCGATATCCGCGACGGCCGGCGGTTCGACGGGCATGCGATCGAAGTACGGCGGGCGTTTGACGTACTCCGACGACGGATCCCAGGCGTAGCGCTCGCCGGAAGGCTCCGGGAGCTTCGCCCAGTTCTCGTCGCCATGAAAGACGTCGCCGTAGCGCGTTTTGAACATCGCGTCGGTCACCGACTCAGCGGTCACGCGGGCGATCTCGTCGTTGCTCGGCCAGACGTCTTTCAAGAATACGGCGTTGCCTTCGCGATCTTGGCCGAGCGGCTCGCTCGTTAGATCGACGTCCATGCGCCCGGCGAGCGCGTAGGCCACGACCAGCGGAGGCGACATCAGATAGTTTGCGCGCACCTGCGGATGAATGCGGCCTTCGAAATTGCGGTTGCCCGAAAGGACAGCGGCGACGTAGCTGTCGTGCTCGGCGATCGCCTCCGCAATCTCGAGCCGCAACGGACCGCTGTTCCCGATGCAGGTCGTGCAGCCGTATCCGACCAGGTTGAAGCCGAGCGTATCAAGATAGGTCTGCAAGCCGGCTTTGGCAAGGTAATCAGTCACGACTTTCGAGCCCGGCGCGAGCGATGTCTTGACCCACGGCTTGCTCGTCAAGCCGCGCCGTACGGCGTTGCGCGCGAGCAGACCCGCACCGATCAGTACGGACGGATTGCTCGTGTTCGTGCAGCTGGTTATCGCAGCGATCACGATGGCACCGTCGGCTACTGCGGTCTTGGCGTTCGTCGCAACGGCCGTTCCGCCGCCGCCTTCGTCTTCGAAGCGCGCCGCGGCGCTCGCGGGCTTGGCGTCGCGCACGCCCAGATACTCCTGCATAGCGGCGCTAAACGATGACTTGACGCTTCCGAGTGCGACGCGATCTTGAGGGCGCCTCGGGCCAGCGACGTTCGCCCCCACCGTCGAAAGATCGAGGCGCAGCGTGTCGGTGTAATGCGGGTCCGGCGTCGCGTCCGTACGAAACATCCCTTGCGCTCGTGCGTAGGCTTCAACGAACGCGACGTGTTCGGGACTCCGCCCCGTAAGACGCATGTACTCGAGCGTACGCTCGTCGATCGGAAAGACCGCGATGGTCGAGCCGTACTCGGGCGACATGTTCCCGAGCGTCGCGCGATCCGCAACGGGCAGATTTCCCAAGCCGGCACCGTAGAACTCGACGAACTTGCCGACGACGCCCTTGCTCCGCAGCGTCTGCGTCACCGCCAGCACCAGATCGGTCGCCGTCACGCCCTCGCTCAGCCGCCCGTCGAGACGGAAGCCGATGACTTCGGGAACGAGCATCGTAACCGGCTGGCCGAGCATCGCCGCCTCGGCTTCGATACCGCCCACGCCCCAGGCGACCACGCCGAGGCCGTTGACCATCGTGGTGTGCGAATCGGTGCCGACCACCGTGTCGGGATACGCCTGCGCGTTTTTCGGATCGAACGCGAAGCCCGCGCCGCCGGCACCGAAGACGATGCGCGCGAGATACTCGATGTTTACCTGATGGACGATGCCCGTATCCGGCGGCACCGCGCGGAAATTACCGAGCGCCCTCTGCCCCCATTTGAGGAACGCATAGCGCTCGCGGTTGCGCTCGAACTCGATGCCGGCGTTTTTCTGCAAGGCGTCGTCGCTGCCGTAATAATCGACCTGCACCGAGTGGTCGATCACCAGTTCCACGGGTTGGAGCGGATCGATCGCATTCGGATCGCCTCCCATCTGCGCCATCGCATCGCGCATGGCCGCCAGATCGACGACGGCCGGAACGCCGGTGAAGTCCTGCAGCAGCACGCGGGCCGGGCGAAACGCGATCTCGCGCTGTGACCGCGCATGCGGGTCCCATGCCGCGAGCGCAACGATGTCTTCTCGGGTCACCGAGCGGCCGTCTTCGAATCGCAGCAGATTCTCGAGAAGCACCTTGATCGAATACGGCAGGCGGTCGAGTTGGGCAACGCCGGCACGTTCGAGCGCGGCGAGGCGATAGTACGTGTAGGTACGGTTGCCGACGGTCAAGGTATCGGCAGCGTCGAAACTGTTCGCTTGCGAATTGCTCATCATCGTGCGGTAATTCGCGGCTCGCCGTCCGCGTAGCCTTCGATGCGCAGCGTCGTCTGCCCCGACAAAAGTCGCCATAGCGCCTCGACGACTAGCGTGGTGCGCCACTCCGAGAGGCCGAGCGCTCGTTCGAGTCTCTCGCGGTCGGCCGGTATCTCGCGTGCGACCCGCTCCAAGACGGCGCGCGGCACCAATAGACTCGCTGGGATCTCGTTGCTGCGGGCAATCTCGCCCACGACGATGCTCATGAGCGCGACGAGTGTTTCGCGCGCGCTGCCGAGCGCGCGTGCGGGCTTTTCGGGGAGCCGGTCCTCGGGCATGCATTCGCCCCGCGCCACCGCTTCCAGGATGCGTTCGGCCAGCGCGCGGCGCGTGCCGCCGTCCAGCCGCCGCAGCTGTGCCAAGTCTTCCGGGCGCTTGGGCCGCAGCGTCGCAAGCCCTGCCAGCACGTCGTCGGGAAGGACGTACTTGACCGGCAGGTCTCGTTCGCGCGCGAGACGGTCGCGCAGGAGCGCGACTTCGTAGAGCACGCCGAGTTCGCGACGGCTCATCCGGTTAGCGCCGGAGATACGCATGTAAAGGCGGCGTTCGTCCGTGCGGTAGCGCTCGGCGCCGGCGAGCAGGGCGCACTCTTCCAAAGCCCATTCGAAGCGGCCGGCACCGCGCAGCTTCAACGTGAGGGTATCGTGCATATCCAGCAGGTGCGCGACGTCGCCGACCAGATACTCGATTTGGTTGGTGGTAAGCGGGCGCGCCGACCAATCGCTGACGGTCTGCGATTTCTTCAAGCGCACCCCACAGAGTTCGCGCACCAGGTCCGCCAGCGATATGGAGATGCCGTACCCCAAGAACGAGGCCGCTACCTGGCAATCGAAGACGCGCTGCGGCACGAGATCGTACTTGTCGGCGAAGATCTTCAAGTCGCTGCTAAGAGCGTGGCCGACTACGGTCGTCGCGCAGAGCGCACGCAGTAGCGGCGAGAGATCGCCTACGGCGAGCGGGTCGACCAGCACGATGCCGTCTTCGAAGGCGAGTTGGACGACCATCAGCCGTGCGGTGTAACTGCGCTCGTTATGAAACTCGGTATCCAACCCGACGCGCGGGGCGCCTCTCACCCGCTCGCACAGCGCCGGCAGTTCGTCTTGGGCGGCAACCGTCTTCACGTCGTTCATGGTTGCTTTCTGCGAACGTAGAAGCGGGGCCGGTGCCGCAGGATGTACTCGTGCGCGCGCGTCTCGTAGCGGTGAATGCGCGTTTCGTAACGATGCACGACGACGGTCACGCGGTCGCCGAAGATCGCCAGCAAGACGCAGAGGGGAATAGCGACGACCGACATCGTCCAGACGTGCACCCACATCGGCACGCGAAAGGCCGCCGCTGTCGCGGTCGCGACCGTCCCGCCCAGCCCCGGAATGATCCTCACGGCGATCAAGAAGCCGGGCGACCCTACCGGAAAGCGCTTCACCCATCTCGGTAGGCGCTCCAAGGCGCGATCCAGATCGAGCAGATGCGAGGCTCGGTGATTGATCCAATAGCCGACCATCGCCGCCAGCACGATCCCGACCGCGTTTACCACGGAGCCCCAAAGCGGGCCGAAGATGGCACCGTTCATGATGGCCAGCGCGTCGGTCACCGAGAACGGTGCCGATGCGACGGCGGTAAAGACCGCGGTTGCCAGAGGATAGGCGAACGGACCGATCGACCGGATCGTGTGCTCGACGATAGGCTGGAAGCGGATAACCAACGCAGCCAGCACAAAGGAGACTGCCAGCATCCCGAAGGCGCCCAAACGTCTGCGAAAGGTTCTCACGCACCCATGATCGCGCGACTGCTCATCACCGCTCTATGCGCCGTCGGCCTCAATGCCTCCGTCTTGCTCTTTCGCAAGGCTCGGCGGGCGGCTCGAGGCGAGCTGACCGAGCCTAGCGTCGTCGAGAGCCCGCGCGCCCGGATCTTCGGCGGGGTCTCCAACGCGGCCATCGGCTTGGTCTTCTATGTTGTGGTTCTCGCGGTCGTCTGGCTGGCGCCGTTCCCGCCGCTGCTTTGGGCCGTCCGCACGGCCGCTCTCCTGGCCGCGCTCGCCTCGCTCTACCTCGCGTACAGCCTGCTCTACGTAACCCGGCGGTCTTGCCCATATTGCTGGAGCGCCCACGCTGCAAACTGGTTGCTGCTGCCGCTGCTCTTTCGCTAGCGATCGAGATCCTCGATCGCGGCGCGGTCGGCCGGGTCGCCGCTCGGCGCGGTCTCAAACCACGCGTCGAGGATAGCCGGCGCAGCGGGAACCGTGATCGTGCGCAGGCTCAGTGCGAGGACGTTCGCGTCATTCCAGGTGCGGGCACCTGCCGCAGTCGATGCGTCGTCACAGAGGGCGGCACGCACCCCGGGGACCTTGTTGGCAGCAATGCTCACGCCGGTGCCCGTCCAGCAACAGACGACGCCGCTGGCACAGTCGCCGTTAGCGACGGCTTCGCCGACGCGGCGCCCGACACGGGACCATGCCCGCTCCTGCCCTTCCGCCAGCGCGCCGAAGAGACGCACTTCGTAGCCGCGCTCTTCGAGCAGGCGGCGCAGCGCGACGGTGAGATCCGTAACTTCGTCGCTGCCCAGCGCGATGCGCATCGTGCGCGTTCCGCAGCGTTACGTTCTGACGGTAATGACGTCGGCGTCGAGCGAGCCGTCAGGCTGGCCGCGGCCGCTGACGTAGACGGTCTGGCCGGGCTTGATCGTCCAGCCGCGCGGATTGATGATCGTTCCTTGGTGCAAGTACACCTGGCGATAACGATACAGCGGCATGCGGACCTGCATATCGAACCGGCGGAAGTAGGTCACCGTTCCGGCTACGCTGTTCGGGTCCCAGCCGAAGACGGGCTTGATGAGGTTGCTCAGCGCGTCGATCACGTCGTTGATGATACCGCTCGCCGGAGGCAGCGTCGGTATGGCGCTCGGGGTAGGACCCGGCGCAGGGCTCGCGGTGGCGCTCGGCGAGGCCGGCGCGGTCGCAGCGGCTACCGGCGCAACGCAGACCGCGGCCAGTGAAAAAAGGACGCCGGCTAGCGCACCGGCAAGACGCATCTTCATAGCTCGTCAACGAGTAGCCGATTAGCAGGGTTCCATCGTGCGCTTGGCCGCCACCGTCATGCTCGTCCGCCCGGCCGAAGGCGCCGGCGGTTTCGACGTCTTCATGCTCAGGCGCAGCGCCCAGAGCGTCTTCGTCCCGGATGTCTACGTCTTCCCGGGAGGGACGCTCGACCCGCAGGACTCAAGCCCCGAGGCGCGAGCGCGAACGCGAGGCCTCGAAGGCCCGGGGGTTCGCGACGCCTACCGAGCGCAAGGCGCCGGACTCATGGTTACGGCCCTACGCGAGTTGTTCGAGGAAGCCGGCGTGCTGCTCGCGTGCGATGCAAACGGCCGGCCGCTCGGCCATGCGGATCTGAGCGAACGTGCGCAGCGGCTCGTCAGTGCACGGCAAAGCCTGCAGAGCGGCGAGATGGCTTTCGCCGATATCCTCGCGCAACTCGACCTCTATGCGGATGCCTCCGCGCTCACGTTATTCTCTAGGTGGATAACGCCGCCGAGCGAACCGCGGCGTTACGACGCGTATTTTTTCATCGCGCGAGCCTCACGCGATCAAGTCGCGCGTGCGGACGCGCGCGAAACGCACGACGGCGTATGGATCGCTCCTCGCGAAGCGCTCGAACGACGGGATGCCGAATCCTTCCGTTTGGTCTACCCGACGGTCAAACATCTCGAACGGCTCGCCGCTTTTCGTGATGCCGACGCGCTGCTCGAATTCGCCCGCAGCAAACCGATCTTCAGCATCATGCCGCAGGGAACGCCGGAACGCGGCTTCAGCATACCGGCGGAGTTGGAACACACGTGGTGAACGATTCGCGAGTACTCTTGGTGCGAGCGCCCAACCCTTCGCCCATGACCCTTACCGGCACGAACTCGTATCTCATCGATTGCGGCCGCGGGAAAGCGATCTGCATCGACCCGGGACCCGCGATTGCGCGCCATGCCGGCGCACTGCTCGATGCGGCACGCGGCTTCGGCGCCCGCATCGAACTCGTCTGCGTAACCCACGGGCACCCGGATCACGCGCCCGCCGCGGCCATGCTCGCGAGTGCCGCCGGCGCTCGGGTGGCCGCGCATCCCCGCGCTGAGTTCACCCACGAGGACGTCCTCGACGGCGCTCGGTTGCATGTCGGCGACATCGAACTGCTCGCGGTCGACGCACCCGGCCATACGTTCGATCACCTCGTCTTCTACGAGCCGCGCGAACGCGCGCTCTTCACCGGCGACGTCGTGCTGGGCACCGGGACCGTCGTCATCGCACCGCCGGGCGGCGCGATGCGTCCGTACATGCGCACGCTGGAGCGTCTCGAGCGCGAGTTTCCTGACGCGCGCACGATCTTTGGAGGGCACGGACCACCCGTCACCGATCCCGCGGCGAAGCTCCGGGAGTATATCGCACATCGCAGGCTGCGCGAAAACGAACTGCTCGCGGCACTCTCGGCGGCACCGCAGACGATCCCCGATCTGGTCCTGTCCATCTATTCGCAGACGGAGCCCGTCCTTTTCCCGGCGGCCGCGCGCCAAATGCTGGCCTATCTCATCGCGCTCGAAGCCGAGGGACGCGTCGTCTCCCGCGAGATCGATCGCGCGATGACGGCGGAGGAGCGCGTAATGCTCAACCCCGAGTGGGAGACCATCGTGGGCGCCGAGGATGCGGCGGTGGTTCGCGAAGAGCTCGGCGCGATGCTCCGGCTGGACGCGCTGCGCGAATACGCTCTAACAGGGTGAGAGTTCAGTCGATCGCGAGGACGATCTTTCCGAACTGGTTCGCCTGGTTCATGCGCCGCGCGGCTTCGACGACTTCGTCCATCGAACAGACCCGGTCGACCACCGGTTGCAGGCCGGCCGATTCGAAGAGTGCCAGCATGGCGCGGAAATCCCACGGACTGCCCATAGACGTGCCGTAGACGCTCAGGTGATTCCAGAAGAGCGGGAACATTCTTATCGTTGCGTCGCCGCTCGTACCGCCGTAGGTGACGACCCGCCCACCCGGACGCACGAGCCCGAGCGCTTTTGCAAAGGCATCGCCGCCGGCCGAGTCGATCGCGAGGTCGACGCTGCCGAAAGCCGAGCGCACCTCCTTCTGCCAGTTCGGCGACGTCGCGTAGTTCACGGCCACGTCGGCGCCCAGCGCCCGCGCCCGCGCCAGCTTGTCGTCGCTGCCCGACGTCACGGCGATACGCGCACCCATGTGCTTTGCGTAGAGCAGCACGAACGTCTGCACGCCGCCGCCGATACCGGTGATCAGCACGCTCTCACCGGACTTAAGTTTGCCGCGCGTGAAGGTCGCGCGGTAGGCGGTCAGTCCGGCCAACGGCATCGCCGCGGCTGCCTCATAGGTGAGATGCGCCGGCTTCGCATGGACGTTCTCCGCCGGGACGGCGACGTATTGCGCGAAGGTGCCGTCGCGAGGCATGCCAAGAATCGTCGCGCCCGCGCTCCAAACCTCCGGATCGTTGCCCCAGCCGATGGTCGGATCGATTACGACGGGCGTGCCGACCGGCGGACCGGCCACGTTCGCACCGAGTGCGGCAACCTCGCCGGCTCCGTCCGATCCGAGCGTGCGCGGCAGCGCGATTCCCGGATAGAGCCCCTGCGAGATGAAGACGTCGCGATGGTTGAGTGCGGCGAATCGCACGCGCACGACGATCTCGCCGGGCGCGGCCGCCGGTTTCGGGATATCTTCGACGACGAACTTTTCAGGGCCGCCGGTCTCGTGCAGTCGGATCGCTTTCATGGTTCTCCGTTATGTTGTCAACCCGTTCGACTTTGACTCGATGCGGTGCGCCTCCCGTCTCTAAAGGCCCCGCCGCGTTCGCCCGCGTAGAGTAGCGGCGTGGATTTTAAAGGTGTCGCGCGCGTCACGCGCTCGTTCAAGATCAAAATCGGCGACCTGCGAGCCGAGGGCGTCCCGGCGGTCCTGGTCGCCGCCACCGGAGTCGTGCTCGCCGCCGCGATCGGGCGCGCCTTGGCCAAAGGTGCCGACCGCCTCCCTGAAACCCTCCGCGCAGCGCGCGAGTTGGCACAGACGCTGCGCCGAGAGGACCTCCCGCGCCTGCCCGGTATCTGAGCCGCGATGATCGATAACGATTCACTCGCCGCGCTGATTCGCGCTCACCTGCCGGACGCCGAGGTCGAGATACTCGACCGCACGGGGACAATGGATCACTTCAACCTCACGGTCCGCTCGCGCGCGTTTGCAGGCAAGACGCTCATCGAGCAGCACCAGACGGTCTACGGTGCGCTCAAAGCCGCGTTGAAAGACGGCCGCGTCCATGCCGTCGAACTCAAGACACTCGTCCCGGAGAGATAAAACGATGTCCGACCAGATCGACCAAGAGATCGCGACCGAGGTCGCCGCCAACAAAATCCTCGTCTACGGCAAGGGTACCAAGAGCATGCCGCGCTGTGGGTTCACGCTCGAAACCATCGAGTTTTTCGATCGGCTTGGCTATCCGTTCGACGTAGTCGACGTCCTGGAGAACCCGGAGAAACGCGAAGCGCTCTCCGAGATGACGAACTGGCCTACGCTCCCCAAGGTCTTCATCGACGGCAAATTCTACGGCGACACCGACATCCTCGGACCCATGGCGCAGAAGGGCGAACTGCAGGAGATTCTCGCGCAAGCCTTCGGAGACGCGCCCCAGCCGAAAGCGACGATCCAACTCCGCTAGCGATGCACGGCACGCTGGTCTCCGCCGAGACGTTGCACGACAACGTCGGCAGTTCGTCCTGGGTAATCGTCGATTGCCGCTACACCTTGACGGACCCCGCCTTCGGCCGCCTGGCATATCGTGAAGGGCACGTCCCAGGCGCATATTACGCCTCGCTCGACGAGGACTTGGCCGGTGCCAAGACTCAGGAGAGCGGACGCCATCCGCTTCCCGGCGCGGAGGCGTTTGCTGCATTCCTCCGCGGCATGGGCGTCGACGACGGTACGCAGATCGTCGCGTATGACGCGGGCAGCGATATGGTCGCAGCGCGTTTTTGGTTCCTCGTAAAGTGGCTCGGCCACGATGCGGTTGCCGTCCTCGACGGCGGCTTCGCCGCCTGGCAGCGCGCCCGTTACCCGCAGAGCCGCGAAACGCCCGCACCGGGGCACGGCACGATCTCAGCACGCCCTCGCGCGGAGATGACGCTCGACGCGCGCGACGTGCTCGAATCGCTGCAGTCGCCGCAGATGTTGGTACTGGACGCGCGCGGGCCCGACCGCTTCGCCGGGCTCAACGAGAATCTGGATCCCGTAGGTGGTCACATTCCCGGTGCCGTCAATCGCTGGTTCAAAGAGAACTATGCCGAGGACGGGCGCTTCAAAACGCCGCAGCAACTGCGCGAAGAGTTTACCGCCTTAGGATCGCATCCGTCCAACATCGTTCACCAGTGCGGCTCGGGCGTATCGGCTTGCGTCAACCTGCTCGCGATGGCACATGCCGGGCTCCCCGACTCACGGCTCTACGCAGGATCCTGGAGCGAGTGGTGTGCCGACCCCTCGCGCCCCATGGTTCGCAGGACCGACTCCTAACCCCGCCCGGCGTTTCGCGGCGGGGAAACCGCAAACGGCTTGGCGACCT
>JAJXWN010000062.1 GCA_021781595.1 bacterium
CAGAGGGGCCGCAAACGGGCCTGGGGCAAGCGTAAAGTCCCTGGGGCGATGAACAACCTCGAAGCCGACTACGCCGCGCTCCTGGAGGCCCGCAAGCGCGAAGGAGCGGTATTGTGGTATCGCTACGAGGCGGCGAAGTGGCGATTGACCGATCGCGACAGCCTCACGAACTACGTTTCCGATTTCCTCGTGCAACTCAGCACGGGCGAGATCATCGTCGTCGAGGTCAAGGGCGGCTTCTTCCCCGAGAAAAACCGCCTGAAACTCAAACTCCTCGTCGATCAGTACCCGTTCCGCGTCGTCCTCGCTCGACGTCCGCGCAAAGCCGACCCGTGGACGGAGGAAGATTGCTGATGCCGACCGAGCCCCGCTGCGCGGCGTGTTGCCGCACCGTCGCCGCCGACGAGCCCTTGTGGCGCAGCCCGTGGGGGAGCGCGCTCTGTGAGGATTGCCGCAAAGGCCGCGACCCCGACCACGACCACGAGCCCGCGCGATCGTAAAAGAAAGCACCGCCCAAACGCGGTGCTTTCTTCCCCCGGAGCGCGCACGGTTTACAAGCCGAGCGATTGTCCTTGCGGCGAGGCGTTCGGGATGAACGCGTACATCCCCGGCACACCGAAGAGCGCCTTCGTTTCGATCACCGCGACCTGATTGCCCTGAACGTCGGCGACGAACGCCGCGAACTTCGTGAGCCCGGCGGTCAAGGTATCGACGAACTGCCCGGAGATCACGTTATCGACCTTGAGATCGTTGAGCAGCGTGGTCACTTCGCCGATGAGCGCCGGGGTCGGATTCTGTGCGCCCTGGATAACCCCCGTCACCGCACCGAGGATACCGGCGATTTCGGTGCCGGAGTTGGTTTTCACGACCCCGCCTGCGATAAGCGCCTGAAGGAGCGCCTCCGCGCGAGCGAGGAAGTCGAGCACGTTGGTCATGCTTTGCCTGCTTTCTGAGCCTGAAGGGTGAGATTGAGGATTGTGATGGCGCCGTTGATGATACCCGAAGCGAGCCCGAGTCCGAGCGCCGCGAGCGCCGAGCGCCAATCGTAGGAGGCCAGCCCGTTCGCCGATGAGAGCGCGGTCTGGAGCGTTCCGAGGAACGCGAGCACGGTGACAATCGCCGAGGTCTCCGCAAGGCGGAGCGCCGCGACGACGTAGGGGTTTTTCTCGATAGCGTTCATACTACTGCCTTTCGCTCCCGAAGGAGCAGATTACCGCTGGATGAGCGAGAGCGCGCCTTGCAGTCGGTCGCCGTCGCAGGGAACCGTGATACCCGGAACCGCGAGCTGGTCGGTATATTGCCAGAGCGTCCAATCGTGCCAGCCGGTGCCCGTCATATCGAACGTCGCGCCGTTATTGTACGCCGCGACCCAGGCCGGATGCCCGGAGAAGCCGCCGTAGCCGCCGAGGTTGTAGACCCAAAACGCCCAGTCGAAATAGATGAGCGTGCGCTTTCCGCGCAGCGTCGCATCGACGCGAGCAAGGAACGCACCGAGATTCCGCATCATCGATGGAATATCGGTTTCGCCGTCAGCGCCGTCTAACTCAACATCGACCATCGGCAACAGCGGGCCTTCGTAGCCATCGACCACGCTGAGGAACTTCTCGGCTTGCGCGAGCCCGTCGTCGCCGAAATGGAAGAAGTGATAGGCGCCGATCGGAAAGCCTGCGGCTTTCGCGCCGTCGTGGTTCGCACGGAAGTTTGCATCGACGTAGGTTAAGCCTTCGGTCGCCTTGCCGAAGGCGAACACCGTCTTGCGCGCTTCCGCGACGGCGTTCCAATCAATAGCGCCTTGATCGACGCTAAAATCAAACCCGAGCAGATCCACGCTAATGCCCCTGCGGGCCTTTCGGGAACGCCTCGCCGAGCGAGAACGCGATATACGCACCAGCGGCGACGACCGTCACGACCACGCCGCAGAGAAATCCGAGAACAAACATCACTTCAGATGCGTCCGCACGATGACGTCGAGCCCCGAGAGGAGCGCGGTCGCTGCGGCCATGCCGCCGCCGATCCACCATCGAAGGCGGTCAACTTTCTCGGTCGTTGCCGAGAGTTGATCCTTCGCGTCGATCATCGCTTCCTTGAGGGTGCCGACGACCAGCGACATACTGCGAACTTCCTCTTGCAACCCAGGGAGCGACTTGCTCGGGTCGGCATCGGGTCGTCCGAAGATCGCGGCGTGAAGGAGATCGACACCGTTTTGCAGCGCATCGCTACTGCGCCGCATTTCGGTGATCGCGCGCTCAAGAGTGTCGATGTCGGTTTCCCGTCGCGTTGGCGGCATTAACGCCTCGTAACATGACGACGCGCTTTTCGTTTTCCGCCGCGCTTGGCGGAACGCTCGAACACCAGCGCGAGCCGCGCCTGCTTGCCGAGCCGACCGGGGGCGTTGCGCTTCTGCATCGCGAACGCGTGCGTGCTCATCTTTGCGCGCTTGGCTTTTGCCGAGAACGCACCGGGGCGCTTGACCGCCCCCTGCATCCATCGCGCTGCCTTCTTTTTTGCCATCGTAGTCACTCCTTTAGATGTTGCAAGCGTAGTCAACGCCAACAGTTTGCGCCGATGAAACGGCGACGAGAGGATAAATCTCGAACGTCACCGCCGCCGTCGTTTTCGCCGATACGATGACCGTGTAGGGATACGTTTCAGCCGTTGCGCTGCATTCGTAGGTTGCTGCGGTCATGGCGGTCGTGAACGTCACGCTGCCGCTCGCGCACGCGGTAAAAGCCGTACACGAAGCGGGCGTCGTGATCGAGAGAATACCGTGTTGCGCGTAACCGGGCTGGATAAGCGTTCCACTAAGGGATGCTTGACCGGAGCTCGTTAGCTGAATAAGTTGCGTCGAACCCGAGAACCAACGATAGCCATACGGGCTGCCCGTTGCCACATACTGATTAACGCCGAGCGCAGCCGCCCCGTCGTTTCCGATCCAGGGATCGACGCCCGAGAACGGCTGGTTCCCTCCAGCCAAAACGAACGACTGCCCCGATGTAGTGCCATTTACTGTGACCGACGTAAACGATGGCGTTGCGCTTAACGAAATCGCGGGTGTCGTTCCGCCGCTCGAAGCAAGGTTCCCCGATGCCGCGACCGCCGTGACGCAGGTCACGCAGCCGACCGTAGGGGTTGCACCGCCTGAACTCGTTATCGGTGCGCTCGCGGCAACCGCCGTGACGGGTGTCGTGACGAGCGCAGCATTGGGAACCGTTGCAGCGGTTAACCCTGCTCCGCTACCAACAAACTGCCCAGCGGTCTGCACATTTCCCGTAACATTGATTGTCCCCGTTTGCGCGCTCGCGGGATTCAAAACCGCAAAGGGCGCGCTCGCGAGTGTGCTCGTTCCGGTGCCGCCGTTTGCAACGGTGACGGGAGCGGTAAGCGCAACGGTCTGCGCGGGAGCGTTTCCGGTGACGGTGATGCCGTTGCCACCGACGACGCCATTAGCTTGCGTGAACGAACACGTTTCGGTTCCGTAGATCGATCCGGTTGCAAGCGCCGGAAGCGCGAACGAGAACGAGGTCATCGACGGGGATGAGATCACCCCGGAGTACGTTCCGATAGACTGAATGTTTCCGCCGCCGACCGTGTTGGCCGTGAGCCAGGTCGCGCCGCCGTCGTTCGAGTATTCCGGGACGATGGCGAACCCTTGGCCGTTGCCGTTGACGACAATCGTGCAGGTCGATGCGCCCGTGACGGTGAGTGTCGGAGCCGAGCCCGTCGCGACGAACGAGTAGGTTTTCGATACGACCGTGGGCGCTTGCTGCGCCGACGATGGCAGCGTGCAGAGCGCAAGGGCGGCGGCCGCGAACGCGGCGATTAGGCGTGCGTACTTCATGGCCGAAAGTATAGCAACCGCCCGAAAAATCTTTCGCTTGACCAAGGTAAACCTAGGGCGTATAGACCTTCCGATAATAGAGCAGCGTTTTGAGCGCCTTCTCGTATGCCGCCGCAGCCGGAGCATCCCCGGCTTTGAGCGCCGCGTCGATAGCGGAGCGGTAGAGTTTCGCCTCTTCGCCCGTGGCCAATTCCGTCGGGGTCGGCCCGTAGGTTTCGCCGAAGCCCGTCTGCCCGCGAATCGCCCCGGAGAGCGAGCCTTGGTTCGTCCATTCGCCCTGCCCGAGCCGCGCGAGCAACTGCTCGCCGCCGGGGAACGACCCGATGGTTTGGTTCGCGAGGTATTTCCAATCAGGCTTCTTGCCGTAGGTCATATAGTCGCTGAGGGCCGGAGCCGTGACCCCCGAGCCGTGATGCTCCATTTCGCCGAGTCCCGAGAGCGCCATCGCGACCGGATACCCCAGGGTCGAACGGACGTATTCGGCAGGATCGCTCGCGTCGCGCAGCGTTTCGGCCAGCGGCAAGTACGACTTCCCGACCTGCGCCTTCCCTTTCGCGTTCGGAGGCGCTTGCTGCAGATCCCCGACGAGTTCCGGTGCGATGCGCCCCTCGGCGAGGATGCGCTCGGGATGGCGCGCAAGCGCACGCGCAATCGCGAACGGAACCTTCGAGCGGAAGGTCGCGAACGGCGCGATATAGGCCAGCGCCCGCGTCAACGGCGACCGTTCGTCGTAACTGATGAGTTCAGCCGATACGTCGTTCGCCGCACGGTACGCAGCCTTCGTCGCGTCGAGGCCGTCGCGGACGTACTGCTCGCGCAGGCGCTCGAACCGCGTTGCCTTCGCGGCGTCGTCAAAAGCCCAAAGCGCGTGCGTCGAGAGCTTGTAGAGGTCGCCGACGCCCGGCACCTTCCCGAGCCATCCCGACCACTTGCCGGGGCGAATCAGGTCATGCTTCGTCGCGTAGTTGATCGCGTCGCGCGGCGTGAGTTTGCCGATCCAGCCGGCGGCTTCGCGATCGATCGACGGCGAGCCCGCGGCGCCGACCTTCACGGCGTCGCCGAGAATCTTCGCGCGCTGTTCGTCGTCGAGCCCCGCGAGCATGAGTTTCGCGAACTTCCCGATCGTCCCGAAGGTCTGTCCCACCGAGGGGTCAGCGAGCACCGCCAGCGACGAGATATTCGCCATGTGGCGGAACGGCATCGAGAACAGGCCGATCTTCGGAATATCCACCGCGCCCTTCGCGAGGTCGCCGAGGTGCTGGAAGAACGAGCGATCCTCGGGGTTGGTGTAGGTTTCGCGGAAGAACTCCTTTGCCGCGGTCGGAATGTCGGCGAACGCCTTGGCCCCGAAGAGTTTCGTGACTGCCTGCTCGGCATCGTGCGCTGAGATCGACCGCGCAGCGCCGCGCAACCGCGACTCGATGACCTGCCGCTGCTGCGCCGCGGGAAGCACGCGCCCCGCAGCCTCGCGACGTTCGAGATTCGGGTCGAACGTGTCGAGGTCTTTGATCTGCTGCTCAGGAGCGCCCTTCGGCGTTTTGAGTACATCCTCAAGCGAGGATGCTCCGTGCTTCGGATGCAGCAGCCGCTCGAAGCGTAGTTCGCTGTCGGTGAGCCCCGGATCGAGGTCGGTGATTCCCGCTGCCTGCGCGGTCGGAACCTCGGCGTACGGCTTCATATTGTGCGCGATTGGTAAGTAGTCTTTGCGGTAGTTATCGACCTCTTGCAGTCCGCGCGGCTCGGCGCTGCGGAAGCGCGCGAAGCGTTCCGAAGGGCCGCTGAATCCGAACTCTCCGAGCGCGTTCTGTAACCCTTCGTCGCCTTGCAGATGCGCGATGGTATCGGTGACGCCCTTGAACGCCTGCGCGCGTTCGGCGAGTTTCGGCGGCAACTCCGCGACGGTTCCGGTGTGAATCGCCTTATACAGTTCGCCTTCTTCGTCGCTCGTGAGCCCATCGGTGACTTGCGAGAACTCGTGCAGCAGCGTGTGCGCGAGATCAGAGCCAACGGTCTTTCGTCCGGCGTTAATCGCCCGCAGCGCGCCGTGCGCTTCGAGCCCCGGAACACCCATCGCGGCGGCGAGCGCGCGTTTCTCTGCACCCTTGTAGTTTGCGAAGTCGTGCGCGCCCGCGACGAACTTTCCGGCCGAACGCAGCGTGCGCTGCGCGAGCGGCGCGAGTGCCCGCGCAAGCGGATGCGATTCTTCGGTAACAGGCAGCGTTGCGTGTTCGGCGGCATCGAGCGCCCGCGCGAACGGCACGAACTTCTCGCCCGCTTTCGCTGCCGCTGCATCACCTGCACCACCGCCGAAGATATAAGTCGTCGGGTCGAGCGTCGTATCGGTCGCGAAGTCGATTGCGCCGCGCGCAAGATGCGGTAAGCCACCGTACATCCCTTCGATGCCGCTGGTGATCGACGCGGCGGTTTTCGGGTCGGCCCCGAACGCTCCGAGTGCGCGTTCGATGCTCGCGGTCGGCAGCGCGGGTTCGTTCTTCTTGTGAAGCGAGTTGTAGAACGGCGTGATGCCCTGTGCTTCGATCTGCGCGACCGGAGCCGGAACGCCAAGTCCTTGCAGCCAGAGCGCCGCTGCAAGCGGACGGTCAACCGTACGATCTTCGCCGTGCTGCTTCGTCGTTTCGCCGTGCATGAACGCCGACGCAGCGGCCTTCGGGCCGCGCGCTCCAAGCGCCTCGGCGGCTTTGCCAGAGCGCAAGAGTAGGTCGAAGAGCGGCCCGATCTTCGTGCCGACTGCGCGCGGGGCACCCGTGAGTACCGGAAGCAGCGCCTCAAACGGGTTCGGCATCGGAGCAGCAGCAGCCGCAGGCGGCGCGTTGCCGCCCGCGCTGTGCGAGCCGAGGGTTTCCGGTTGCGGCGATGGTGTGGAAGCCTTCGTCGCCCACAGATGCTCCGCGTACGCGGTCGCTGGGTCGACCTTCGCCACTACGGGCCAACCTGAAAGTGAACGTGCGGGCCGGTGCCGCGATCAACGAAGAGATCGACACCGTTTGCGCGAGCGAAGTCCTGGAGTTCCGGGTTATCGGCGAGCATCGGCATCGTGCCGATCTTTGAGAACTGCCGCGACGCGATTGCCTGCACGATGGCGTTCCAGGTCGGAGGATTCATCCCAACGTCAACCCCTCCGAACGCGCCGACGTCTATCGCGCGGCCAGCGTAATGCGGATCTTCGTTCGGGCCGCTGCGTGCGCCCTCGTGGTGCCCGTGCATAACGGAGGTAACAGTCGGCGCGAAACGCTCGACGATACGAAACGCATCGGCGAGCGCGGGTTGAATGTGCTCCATGTCCGTGCGATCGATCGGTGCCACGTAACGGACTAGCCCGGAAAAGGGGGAGCGTCCGTGCTGCCCCCGGATTGCAGCGCCTTCTCGTAGTTCGCTGCCTCGCGCGACATATTTGCTATACGCCCGCGGCTGATGAGCAACGCCTTGATGATTGGATTCGGAACGCCCGCAGCGAACTTCTCGGCGAGTGCTTCGGGATTCGGCGCAGCGTCGATGAGCGAGAAGAGTTTTCCGGCTTTTGCTTGGTCGGCAGCGGGAAGTAACGGAGGGCCTGCGGGGTTCGTCGCGCTAATCGGTGCAGTCGGGCGAATCATTCCGCGCGGATGCGTGTATTCGTTCCACTTCGTAAACCATTGTGCGCGCGCTGCGGCGGCTTGGTCGGCGGTGACGTGCGGGATGCCGCGAACCGACGCATTGTCGCTCTCGCGCAAGAGCCGCTGCTGCTCGTACCAGCGACGAAAACCCTCGTCGCTCGAACGCAGCCCGAGATTCTGCTGCTCGTACTGAATACGATTGTTGAGCGCGGCCATCTGTTCGGCGCGCAGTTCTTTCTGAATCTCCTCTTGCAGCGTTTCCTTGACCTGATTCTGCTCGACGTTCGCAAGCGGCATCTGCCCAGTCGAAGCGTAGTACCGCGCAAGCGCCTCTTCGTGCGCGAGTACCTGGTCAGGCGACGCGCCGCCGACGTACGGTTTCCCGGTCGTCGGGTCGATCATCGCAACGCCTTTGTTGCCCGGAACGATCTGCTGCAACGGCTTCGGAAGCAAGAACGGCTTCCCGGTCGTCGGGTCGATACCGCGCGCGCGCATCCGCGCGTCATGCGCGGCCTTCTGCGTCGCGGCTTCCGCAGCGGTCTGCTCCGCTTCGAGTTTCCGGCGTTGCGCGTCGTTCTGCGCCATTTCTTTGTTCTGGAACTGACGCTGCGAAGTCAACGCCTTCGCACGTTGCTGCGCGCCGTAGAAGTTCCCGAGTGCTGAAAAGAAACTCATCCGCCGTACGACCCCGCTGCCGCGCCCGCGCCGCCGGTTCCGGCGCCCGCACCAGCCGACGACGCCGCCGACATGAAGTCTTGCAGCGATTGACCGTACTGATGCGCCTGCGCTCCGGCGCCTTGTCCGGCGATAGCGCCGTACTGACCGAGCGCGGTGCGATAGAGCGGCGCGATGGCACGCGCGAGCGTTGCGGCCTGGTCGGCCGAAAGATTCCCGTAGTCGTTCTTCGCCGCGCCGCTGTTCGTCGTCCCCATCGCTGCCTCTTTCGCTGCGAGGTTCGCGTTCTGCTGCGCGAAGAGCGGCTGCAACGCAGCGGATTGCTCTTGCCCGAACTGCTGCGCCGCAGGCGAACCCGTCGCGCCGACGAGATCGCCCATCGCGTTACTGTAGTAGTTCCCGACCTGATTCGCATTGTAGTTCGAGCCCGAGAGATCGCCGATCAGACCGTTGAGCGCGTTGGTGATGAAACTCATACTGTGGCATCCTCATAGACGATTCGCGTCGCGCGATACCCGAGTCGTTCGAGCGCGTGTCGCATGGGGGTATTCAACGACGAAACTGATCCTATCAAGCGGCGACCAGATTCCTTTGCTTCGCTGCGAAGCGTGCTCAGCATTTCGACGACACCGCGCGGCGCGCCGACGATATGCACGAGTTCGCGCACGTCGCTGCCCGTTGCGTAGTCGTAGCAATCGCGATAGGCAGCAAGGGCGCTTGGGCGACGCATCGTCGACCCAGCGATCTTGCGGCCGTTCCAGAGCGCGACCCACACCAACGCGTCGGCCTCTGCCAAACTCGCCGAGCGGGTCGTCGGACGCTCGTCGCCCGACTCGATAGCCGGGTCGAGCACCGGGAGCGCCGACGCCTGCCCGAGGAGCCCAACGAGGAGCACCGGGATGCGTTCGATGGAAGCGCGACCTGCAAGCGACGGCATAACGGCCCAAGAATAGCACCCGAAGCGGAAATCTCGCGTTTGACCAAGGTAAACCTCAGTCCGGGTTGCCGACAGCGAAAAGGTTGAGCGTGCGCGTATCGGTATTCACCGTCGAGGTAATCGTCACGGCGTTGGCCGCAACCGAAGCGATGTAGAGAATCGCTCCCGAAGGCGGCGCACCGATCGGCGCAAACAGCACGATGGGCGTCTTGGCGAACTTCGTCGCGAACGTCCAGGTGAGCGTGCCGGCGACGAGTGCGAGGGAGGTCGTATCCTGCGGACGCGGCTGCGACGAGGACGAGCGGTTCGTGAGCGCGACCGTGCGCCCTCCGGTCGCCGTGGGCGACGAGCCGGGCGCCGATCCAAGCGACGACGAGAGAAAGTACGGCGCGAGGCGCCCGACGAGCTCCTGAACGCTGCGAACGCCGTCGAGCGGGGCTTGACCCGAAGCCGGAGGGACGCGCCGCACGCTCACGGCTTGTACGGCTCGACGACGGCATCGAGCAGCGCGCTCACGAGTTCGAGCGACGCAACGCCTGAGCCCTCGGCGAAGCCGATGAGGTAGGCATCGGCGCGCAGGAACGGCTGGATCGCGGCGATGAGGGTTTGGTGCGACTCGGCGCCTGTCACGCCGCCGGTGGCGGCAAACGACCCGGACGACGGGTTATAGGTGACGGGCGTCCCGGACTGATTCACCGTCGAACTCGGCGAGATCGTATAGGTCACATAGGCACCGGGGCTCGCTTCCATTTCCAAGAAGAGCCGGTGCAGTTCTTTGCTCTGCGTGCCCTGGCCGATGGTGAGCCAACCGGTCTGCGCGAGGAACGGAATCGGCAAGCCGCTATCGGCGGTCGGGTTGGTGCCGTAGGCGCTGATTTGCGGGCCATAGGGCGTTCCGGTCGCCCAACAGAGCAGCGGAATATCCTGCGCTGTCTGCGCGGCGTTCTGGCCCGCTCCGAATGGAATCCACGCATCGACCTTCCAACCCGTCCACGGTGCCCAGGCGTAGTCACCGATATACTGCGTTGCATCGTCGTCATAGACGAGCACGGTATCGGCGACCCCGCGACCCATGTCCATCGCGAAGAACGCGCACGACGAGAGCATTTCGTTCGCGGCGATCGACGAGCCGAAGTAACTCTCGTTCAGGAACGAGTTGAACGAGAACGACCCAGCGCATACGCGCACGAGGCCCTGATCGCCTTGCGCCGCGCGGCCTTCGGTGAGCGGGATCGTGCGACCGATATGCTCGCACTGAAACGACCACGGCGAAAG
>JAJXWN010000063.1 GCA_021781595.1 bacterium
TTTCATTGACGTAGTCTATGCCAAGCGTGGGATTGCCTCCGAGCGCATCTTGATGATAACGATAACCGTACACGTCGGACCAAAAATAGGGGCCCGGCGGGTAATAGCCCGGGATGTAGCCGGGCAGCATAAAATGACCTCGGTCGGCGTCGCATGCGAGCACTTTGACCGGATGGTGATAGGTCGCTCCCTGCGCGCTCAGGGGAAAGCCGGCGGCTATCACGGACGCCAGCGCAAGGCCGAGTTTTCGCAAATTGTTCATCATCACTCTCCTCCGCCATTCCTACCCATTTTCGCGCCCCGCAATATGCGAGCGAGACGAGACGCCCGCGTGACGCTCGTGCCGGCGCACCGTATGGAAGAAGGCTCCGGCGCTTGCCGAAGCCTTCTTTGCGTTCGTCGAACCGCGCCGGCTCTTACGCTTCAACCTTTACGACGAACTTCATGTTCGCGTGGTCGGGTCCGCAGATGATCGCACAGTGAATGACGTAGGTTCCTACTTTTTCCGGCGTGAACGTGACGGTCTTGTCGCTGCCCGGCGTAATCATGGTCATCGGGATGCCGAAGTCGCTCGACTCGATTCCATGGACGCCCGCGCTTGAAGTAAGATGCAACGCAACCGGCTGGCCGGCGTGCACGATGATGACGCCCGGGGTGAACTTCCCGGTCGATGCCGTGATGTTGATATTTTGAACGGCAGTAGCGGCCGAGCCGTTGGCGGGCATCCCAACGGTGAGGCCTAAGCTGAGTGCGCAAGCGAAGAGTGCTGATGCCGCGCGGCCTTGGAAGTTCATGTGATCCTTTCTCTGACGAACGATGTACTTCTCTCCGATGGTAAGGCGTCTGCAAGAAATATCCGTGAAGCGATTCTTCACAAGTGTGAACGCCTCAGGAAGAACTCCTATTTTTGTCGCTACTTTCTCGCTACGACAAATACCACAGCGGACGCGTTCGGATCGCAAGGTCGCGCGGCCAAGCGTCTATAACAAGGCGCAGCAAGCCCCTCTCGGGGATGTAGCTCAGTTGGTAGAGCGCCTGCTTTGCAAGCAGGATGTCAGCGGTTCGAGTCCGCTCATCTCCAGGTTTTTGGGAGGAACTTCGCCGTAGCGAGGCTCCTCCCAAGGTGCGCTGCCGAAGGACTCGCAGGGCGCCTAGTGAATCAAGGCGGGTCGTCCGGGGGCATAGCTCAGTTGGTAGAGCATTACGCTGGCAGCGTAAGGGTCAGGAGTTCGAGTCTCCTTGCCTCCACCACGTTCGGGTCCCGATGGGACCCCGCCGGGCTCGCAGGTTTACGAACCGCTGCTTTTGCCCTATACTGACGCTCGCGGAGTACGCTGGATGACCGCGCTAGCGCTCGTTGCGCCGGCGAGGAAAGTCCGGGCTTCACCGGGCAAGGTGCAGGATAACGTCCTGTCGGGGCGACCCGAAGGAAAGTGCCACAGAAACAAACCGCCCGCCGCATGCCTGGGTATTCCGAGGCGGCGCGCGGGTAAGGGTGAAATCGCGAGGTAAGAGCTCACGGAGCGGCGCGAGAGCGACCGCTCGGGTAAACCCCACCTGAAGCAAGATCGCTCGACGCGTCCTGAGCTTGGCAAGGGACCGGACGGCCCGTCCGAACGAGCAACATCGCACGAGGCGCGCGGCGACGCGCGCCCCAGACAGATGGTCATCGCCGGCCTCGGCCGGTACAGAATCCGGCTTACAGGCGTGCTCCGCTTCTGTAATACGCCAATGCGACGCAACGGATGAGGGAGCCGGTGCGTTCTAGCGAATGAGGCCGCCAAGAGGTATCAAATCCATCGTGAGCGATCAACGATTCACCCCCGAAATGACCGTCGACGAGGCGTTCAAAATACACGCCGGCGCGCGACGCGTCTTCGCGCGCTTCCACCTGGGCGGATGCTCGCACTGTGCGATCAGCGAATCCCATACCATCGGCGCCGTCAGCGAAGATTACGGCATTCCGTTACCGATGCTGCTCGATAGTTTGAACGAGCTTTTTGCCCAGGGCGATCTTGCGGTCGGCGCCAAAGTCCGCATTCCCGACGAGATCCGCGCAAAGATCCCGCAACTTGCCGAGGTGCCGGAGATCGGCGAGATTACCGAAGCCGAGAGTGGCGCCTATACGGCCGAGTTCGGCGACGTGCGCCTGCAGGGACTAGCCGAGGACTTCGTACCGGTCCAAACCGACGCCACGCCGGCTTAGTAAGCCATGGCCCCGGGCCCACATGGAAGCGAATAAAAATGCACTGGAGCCGAAGGCCGGGGGCCCCGGCGGCTTTGCCGGTGGGGGGCGCGGAGCGCGTAGCGCGGATGCGCCATCTTCACCTCAGTCAAGCGGCTTGCGTTGCTTGAAGCCTTCGTCGGCACCGTGCCAATAGTTGACGCGCCGTTCGCCGACCTTCCAGCACAGATAGACCGGCACGCCTTCGCGCAGCGACGGAAAGTCGATCAGCCCGATATCGATGTCCTTTACGATGCAGCCATGGGTCTCTATGCGGTTGATTAACCGTACGATCTCGGCCTTCAATTCGCTGTACGGCCCCGGCGCGAACGGCGCCCGAACCCCAACGACGCGCGGATGCGGCGCGGGCGTTACGCCGCGCACCGCCGGATCGTTCTGGAGCAAGGTAATGGCCAGCTCGCGGCGGCGGACCCAGAGGTCTTCGAAGAGCGATTCGAGTTTCGGGATGAGGGCGTTAACCTTTTCGGGCGAAAATATCTTCATGGACGTTCCAGGCTTCCGGTGGCTCGCATGGCTTTAGATCGGCTCGTCTTCGTGACCGGCCTTTCGGGGGCCGGCAAAAGCCAGACGATGAAGACCTTTGAGGATTTGGGCTTTTACTGCGTCGACAACCTTCCTCCCGCACTGCTCGAACCTGCGCTGGAACTGGTCGATCGGGCGCAGCAACGGCGGGTCGCGTTGGCGCTGGACGTGCGTACCGGCGGCGCGCTCGGCGAGGCGCTGCCGATCGTCACGCGGCTTGCGCGAAACGGCGTGCGCGCCGAGATACTCTTTCTCGATGCCCGCGACGACGTGCTGGTCCGTCGCTACAGCGAGACGCGCCGCCGCCACCCCTTCGCAGCCGCCGGGTCGCTGCGCGAAGCCATCGCCATAGAGCGCGCGGCTCTTGCATCCTTACGCGCCTACGCTACACAGGTCATCGATACGACGACCCTGACGCAAGCCGATCTCAAAGAGCGCATAACGACCGCGTACGCCCCAAGCGACGGCGAGCATCGGCTGGCGGTCGCTATCGTCGCCTTCGGATTTAAGTATGGCATTCCACTGGACCTCGATCTACTTTTCGACGTCCGTTTTTTGCGTAATCCTAACTACGACGACGCATTGCGGCCGATGACGGGAGCCGATCCCGCCGTCGGAGCCTACATCGAAAGCGACCCCTCACTCGAACCCTTTGCGGCGCGCCTCTTCGACATGATCGACTTTCTCGTGCCGCGTTTCATCTCAGAAGGGAAATCGCAGATCACGATCGGGATCGGATGTACCGGCGGCCGGCACCGGTCCGTGTACGTGGCGCGCCGGCTCTTCGCCCATCTCGAAGCCGCCGCAGGCGTACAACTTCACCTCGACATGCGGGATGCGAACCAATGACGCGCGACCGCATCTTTTCGTGGCTGCGCTGGCTTTATCCGGGCTTGGGCGTGAAGCGCTGGCTGGTCGTTACGATCGTCGGCGTGCTGCTGCTGGTCAACGGCATCGACCGCTATCTCGTCGCGGTCGGCCTGCGCTTTCACATCAACGAAGTGCTCGACAGCATCGTCTCCGATTATTTTTCGCCGTCGTATCTTTCGTGGATCTTTGGACTGCTGGGTATCGTGGCTATCCTCTTCGGCATCCGGCAATGGCTTCGCGCCATCATCCGCGCGAGCGCCATGGGCGGGCGCAATCGCATCGTCGACCGCCTGCTCGAGATGCGCCTGCGCAACGGGTACAAGATCGTTGCGATCGGCGGCGGCACGGGGCTTTCGACGCTGCTACGCGGTCTCAAGAGCCGGACCACCAATCTTACGGCCGTCGTCACCGTGAGCGACGACGGCGGCAGCTCGGGGCGCCTTCAGAAAGAGCTCGGCGTTCTGCCCCCGGGAGACATTCGAAACTGCCTGGTCGCACTCGCCGACGACGAGGCACTCGTCACCGATCTCTTCCAATACCGCTTCAAAGAGGGCGACGGTCTGACCGGACACTCGTTCGGCAACCTGTTCCTAGCCGCGATGACCGGCATAACGGGCAACTTCGACGAGGCGATCAAGGAGTCGAGCCGCGTCTTGAACGTCAAGGGACGCGTCCTCCCCTCCACGCTCGGCGTCGTGCGGCTCTGCGCGACGCTCGAAGACGGCAGCGTGCTGGAAGGCGAGTCGAACATCTCGAAGGCGCGTAGCCGCATCGACAAGGTCTACTTCGACCCGCCGTTCGCCGCCCCGCTCGACGAAGTCATCGCAGCCATACGCGAGGCGGACGCCATCGTGCTGGGGCCGGGCAGCCTGTTCACGTCGATCGTACCGAATCTGTTGGTTGACCGCATCGCGCGCGAAGTCTCCACTGCTTCCGCCGTGAAGATGTACGTCTGCAACGTCATGACGCAGCCGGGAGAGACCGACTCGATGGCCGCCTCCGAGCACGTAGCCGCGCTGCTGGCAAACGCCGGCGAGCGCGTCTGCGACTACGTCATCGTCAACGACCAGCTGCCTTCACGACTCTTGGGCGCCTATGCCCAAGAGGGCCAAACCCCGGTGGTGGCCGACCTGGACCGCATCAAAGCGATGGGCTTACAACCCGTACGCGCGCAAGTCATCAGCGAGACGATGAACGTGCGCCACGATCCGTCGCGGTTGGCGCAGGTCGTTCTCGGCATCATCGACCGCGCGGTAGCTCAGCGCGCGTCGTACGTGAAGGCCGCTCCGGATCGCGACGTCAATGCGATAGTGTGACGGTGACCGCGAGCGGTTTACCGGGATCGACGTGCGACGTCGGCGCTTGGTACGCCTGATAGCCCTTCGCCTGCACCGTGTAATCGAAGTAACCGCTCGGGATGCTGCGGAAATCGAACTTTCCGTCCGCGTCCGTCGTTCGGGTCAGGACTACGTCGACCGTCACCAAGGCGTCCGCCAATGGCTGATTGGTCCCGGCATCCAGCACCACGCCGGAGAACGACGAGTACGTCGCGCCCGGCGGCAACGCGGAGTCGTTGCACGCGGCCAGCACCACGACCGCGACGAGCGCTGCAAACAAGCGCACGAGTTTCATAGCCATCATTTCTTCTTCCCGCGCACATCCCCCGTCGCTCCCAGGCTCGGAGGGCGAACCGGTAGCGGCGCGGAACCGCGGGGGGTCATGGGAAGTCCCGCGCACCGCGACATCCCGCTGTCAGGAGGTTTCGTCTTGTCGACCACGGCCCCGATCGACCGGCACGCCGGGATGCGCTACTGTGAGGACGCGCTTGAAGCGATCGGCCATACCCCGCTCGTAAGACTCAACAAGGTCACCGGCGGCGCGAGCTGCCTGATGCTGGCCAAGATCGAGTACATGAACCCGGGCGGTAGCGTCAAGGACCGCCCGGCGATCGCGATGATCGAGGCGGCGGAGCAGGCCGGTCTCCTCAAGCCCGGCGGGACGATCGTCGAGCCGACCAGCGGTAATACAGGTTCTGGACTAGCAATGGCGGCAGCCATCCGCGGTTACCGCTGCATATTGGTGATGCCCGATAAAATGTCGCGGGAGAAAGTCGACCTCCTGCGAGCCTACGGCGCCGACGTCGTCGTGACGCCGACCAACGTGCCGAACGATTCGCCGGAATCCTACTACGGGGTCGCCAATCGGTTGGCCGCAGAGATACCCGGGGCATTCCAACCCAACCAGTTCCACAACCCGGTCAACCCGGTCGCGCACTACCGAACGACCGGCCCGGAGATATGGGAGCAGACCGCCGGAAAGATCACCCATCTCGTCGCCGGTATCGGTACCGGCGGAACGATCTCCGGCACGGCACGCTTCCTGAAGGAGTGCAACCCGAAGATCCACGTTGTCGGTGCGGACCCCGAGGGCTCGATCTACTCCGGTGACACCCCGAAGTCGTATGCGGTCGAGGGCATCGGCATGTCCTACCTGCCCGAGACCGTGGACATGAAGGTCATCGACGAGATGGTCCGCGTCTCGGACCGGGATTCGTTCCTCATGGCCCGCCGAATCACGCGCGAAGAAGGTTTGCTGGTCGGCGGTTCCTCCGGTACCGCAGCAGTCGCGGCCGTGCGGCTGGCCGCCACGCTTCCGGCCGAAGCCGTCCTCGTCGCGATCTTCCCGGACTCGGGTAAAGGTTACATGTCGAAGATCTTCAACGACGAGTGGATGATCGCCAACGGCTTTCTGGCCGAGGGCAAACGCCTCGCGACGGTCGGCGACGTGCTGCGCAGCAAACGCCCGATGCCGCCGATGATCACCGTGAACGACACCGACGTCGTCAAAGATGCGCTCGATCTCTTGCGCCGTTATGAGATTTCGCAGATCCCCGTCATGCGCGGCCACGAGCAGATCGGCAGCATCAACGACGTCGCAGTCATGCAGTCCGTATTCGACCGGTCCGACATCCTGCACAAGCCCGTGACCGAGGTCATGGGACGGCCATTCCCCGTTCTCGATCAATCCGATGAGATATCGAAAGCGTACAAACTTCTGACGCTGGCCAACCCGGCCGTCGTCGTCACCGATGCCGACGACCCGGTCGGCGTCCTTACCCGCCAGGATATCATCAGCTTTCTCTCCACCTCTTCCGAGACGCTGCGGCCTGCATGAAATTCAGCACGAGAGCGATCCACGCCGGCCAAGACGCCGATCCGGCTACCGGCGCGACCATCGTCCCGATCTACCAAACGTCGACCTACACGCAGGAAGCCGTGGGCGTTCACAAGGGCTACGACTATAGCCGAACCGCGAACCCGACGCGCGCCGCTCTGGAGACCCAGCTCGCCGCCTTGGAGGACGCACGGTACGGTTGCGCGTTCTCGAGCGGCATGGCAGCAACGGCAGCGGTGCTGAACCTGTTGTCCGCGGGAGATCACGTCGTCGTAACCGACGACCTCTACGGCGGAACCTATCGCCTCTTCGCGCGAGTGCTCGCACGCTACGGCATCGGCTTCACCTACGTGGATATGTCGGATCTCGAAGCCCTCGAGGCCGCCGTCGAAACCAACACGAAGATGTTTTGGATCGAGACGCCCACGAACCCCCTCTTGAAACTCATCGACATCGCAGCGGTCTGCGGTCTTCGCGACGCCCGGCATCCCGAAGGGCAGCGCGCGGTCGTCGCGGTCGACAATACGTTTGCGTCGCCGTACTTTCAGTCGCCGCTGGCGCTCGGCGCCGATCTCGTGGTGCATTCCACCACCAAGTACATCGGCGGCCACAGCGACGTCGTCGGCGGCGCGGTTCTCACCAACGACCAGGCGCTGCACGACGTCGTCAAGTTCCATCAGAACGCCGTGGGCGGAATACCCAGCCCGCACGACGCGTATCTCACGATGCGCGGCGCCAAAACCCTCGCGCTCCGCATGCGCGAGCACGAGCGGAACGCGCTGGCAATCGCCGGCTTTCTCGAGTCGCATCCCCAGGTGGAGCGCGTCTACTACCCAGGGCTACCGTCGCATCCGCAACACGATCTGGCGAAACGCCAAATGAGCGGATTCGGCGGGATGCTTTCGTTCACGCTCCTCGGACCGCAGCGGCGCGCGATCGATTTTGCAAACCGCATGCGGTACTTCAGTCTGGCAGAGAGCTTGGGCGGGGTGGAGTCGCTGATCTGCCATCCGGCTCGAATGACGCACGGATCGATTCCCAGAGAGGAGCGCGAGAGGCGCGGCATTACCGACGGTTTGCTCCGGCTCTCCGTCGGCATCGAAGACCTCAGCGATCTGCTCGCAGACCTCGGCGATGCGCTCGAAGGATCGGCGCGCGACTATTCGCGGTAGCGATCGATTGGAAAGGCGACGGCCGTAAGGTTCGCCAGATCTGCCTTCGCCTGTCTCTCGCTCAGCTCGCCCATTCGCGCAGTCTCGGAGACGATCACTCCTCGCACGCCGTCGACCCACTCGTACTGATAGATGCGCTTGGCGTGGAAACCCGAGCCCACGCTGACGCCGACCCAATACGCCGGCATCCCGTTGGAAAGCGCCGTGAGTTGTTTCTTGTCGACGAACAACGTGCCGGCCTGCGAGTGCAAGCTGCTCTCGGTGGTACCTTCGAAGTCGTTCAGCGAACCCTGCTCGTCGTCCATGCTAATGACGATAAGACGCTCGTCGAGCTGCCCGGCATCCTTCACGAACGCCGCCACGGTCGTACGCCCGCCGAAGCTCGTCGGATCCCGATGCGCGGCGACGGGCAATGCGGTAAATCCGCCCGGAGCGACAAACTGCATCGCCGGATCGCTGAAGCCCACCGGCGTCGGCGCGGGCGAAGGCTGCGGGCTTGCCGCACCTAGAAGGCAGCCGGCAAGCAGCGAAGCTGCCAGTAACGCGATCGTCTTTTTCATCTTCTCTCCAATAACCGACGCTACGCTGGTCGTCGTCGGTCGTTTCTCTTGCGCCGTTTGGAAAAGGGCGGCCACGCTGTCGTTGCAGCGTGCCCCAAGAGCCCCCAGCTCCGGCATGAACGGCCCACAAAGGCTGCCGTCACCAGCCCTTTCGCCTAGGTAACGGCGCTCTTCCCGCAGCCCTTGCTCCAAATGATCGACACATCTATTGGAACGCGCGCTACTCCGAGCGTCTAGGCAATCGCCTCGCGCGGACGCCCTGCCCGGTTGCCGCCGGCAAAGAACCGCCCGGCCGTTGCCTAATGGGGCCGAACCGCCGGGTGGTTGATCTTCTAGCCCCCGGAGGCAGGTTCTCGTGCTTTTCGGGGTGGCATGCATTCTGCAGGACCGTCTGCGCCAAGGAATCGCCGGCGCGCCCTGCGGGTTGGCGCTGCTTGCCGGACTCGGTTCTGTCCACGCCTCGCGCGCCAGCGCGCGCGTCCTCTACCGCACGTGTCGCCGACGCCCGCCCCGCAAGTGGCCGTCCTCGCCGTGCGCCTCATCTCGGCCGCGCAGGCCGCGCAACTGCTGCGAAGGTCGCGTTCAACGATCGCGACTTCTCGGGGGCGATTGCGTCATCGCACACCGGTGCCGGCGCGGGGACGTGGTATCCGCCAAACCTCAACCGGCAACTGTGCAACAGCGCCGGCACGAGCGACCCGATCACGAAGCCCGGTCCGGATGGCATCAACATCTTCCAGGGCGCGCTCGCGTACGACCCGGTGCTCCGGAACTGGACGGCCCCGGACGCCTACGCCGGCAACGTGGGCGACTCCATGTCGCAGAAGGCCTACATGTGGAACCGCAATAACTCCTTCGAGTACTCGGATCCAAGTGGGTACGACGCCTGAGCGAATGGTGAGTGTGCGCATCAAAAGCCCCCAAGAAAATTGAGGACCATTGCACACGTTTATACTCATCCCACCTTCAAGAAATTAGGGCAAATCCTTGGGTCGGTACGTATTGAGAGGGGCGGGTCCGTCTCCCTGTACCGGGTCGTGGGCGAGGCGGAGTTGAAAGACATCGAAGCTACCGGCGGGTTTGGATTCTCGTACGGCACCAGCGAAATCAAGGGGTTCCTTGGAAGCCTTGATGAAGCGATGCAACTTTACCTGAATATGCAGGCGGCAAACTGGGGTTCGAATTGGATCGTTAGAGGAAGCATCTCGCAATCGAGACTCTCAACGACGACGTATATCTCCCGAGAAGGCGACGCCTATCATCAAGGCGAGGGTAATATGCCGGAGTTCGAACCATAGAATCCCATCGCAGGGGAGGGCGGAGAACCGATGATCGAGCCAGAGGTATTTCCGTGAAAATCCGTTTTGTCGCGCCGGTAAAGGATGTAGTATTAGCCTTGAAAGCGGCGTTTGCCGGGTGCGATGATGTTGATGTCACTCAGGGCACCTACGCGGATGTCCGAGCTGACGCTGAATACGTTTCGATAAGCGTTGTTCTCGAACGAGGCGTCGTCGTCCGGGAATGCGAAGCTAGAGTGTTGTCCTGGAAGGATATTGGACTGTCGCGGGATGTCCCGTTCGGCGTAGTTGGTGGAATCGTGCCGCAGGGTATCGATCCGATGTCAGTCGAAGCTTCTGTCATCACATTTACCGCGGTGCTAAACGCGCTCATGGAGTACAACGTAAGTCATCAACAAACAATCGGG
>JAJXWN010000064.1 GCA_021781595.1 bacterium
TCGGCGGCTTGGAGGCTAGATGCCCAGGATCTCGCGGGCACGGTCGGGTGTCGCCACCGGCCTGCCGAGCTCGGCCGCAATCCGGACTACGCGGGCTACGAGCTCGTCGTTCCGGGCCATGCGTCCTTTCGAGTAATAGATGTTGTCCTCGAGGCCGACGCGCACGTGTCCCCCCATGGCGATCGCCATCGTGGCCATCGGCAGCTGCATGCGGCCGATGCCCGCGACCGACCACGTGCAGCCGGCCGGTAGGTACCCTACCAGATCGCAGAGATTGCGCGCGTCGGCCTCCAGCCCGCCCGGAACCCCGAGCACGAAGTCGACGTGCTGCGGGAACGAGAGCAGGCCCTCTCGCTCCAGTACGCGCGCGTTCGAGAGGTGCCCCTTGTCGAAGATCTCGAGCTCCGGCCGTACGCCGTACTCGTTCATAGCGGCGAGTATCCCGCGCATGATGGGAAAGCTGTTTTCGAAGATCTCGTCACCGAAGTTCACCGTACCGCACGTAAGCGTCGCCATCTCGGGGCGAAGTTGCAATACCGCCGCACGTTCCCGCGGGGTCATGCCGATCGCGCCGCCGGTCGAGAACTGCACGATCAGGTCGCTGCGCGCGCGGATCGCATCGTAGGCCTGCTTGAAGCGCGCGACTTCATGCGTGTTGGTACCGTCGTCGTTACGGCAGTGCACGTGGATGAGCGCGGCTCCGGCCTCTCGGCAGGCGTGCGCGACCTCGCCCAACTGCTCCGGAGTTACGGCCAAGTACGGCGTCTGCCGGGGAGTCAGTTCAGCGCCGACGGGCGCGACGGTAACGATCAGCGGATCCACGCGGGCATCTTTCGACAAGCTCTCCGCGACCCCTTAACGCTCGAGAGCGGAGCGCGCGGCGGCGATGAGATCGTCGTCGAGGCCGAGCAGGCGCGCGAGCGCTATCGCGTCAGCCGGCCGCTCGCCGCCTTCCGCGATCTCCTCGATCGAGTAATCCATCGACGCGGCCAAGAGTGCGAGCGCCGCCTGTAAGTCTCCGCGAGGCGGTGCCGCGGGCACGCCGCGCATGCCGCGCACGGCGAAATGACGCGCGCCCGTCGCCTCGGCGATGCCGGCAAGGTGCGTGGCCAAGAGCGCGGTACGGCCGCGCGCGCGCAGGGCGCCGACCAGCGCGATCACGAGCGCCTTGCCTTCGTGCGGGGTGGTCGTGCGCGCGAACTCGTCGGCCAGCACCAGCATCCGCGGCGCGTTTCGCGCCAGTATGTCGCGCAGGCGCACGACTTCCTCCGCGAACGAAGAGAGTAAACCGCCCGTCTCACGCTCGCCTCCGATACCGAGCCACGCGATCTCCTCGAAGAGGCCGGCGCGCGCGTGCACCGCTGGAACGGGGATGCCGAAGGCCGCCAGCGTTGCGATGAATCCGCAGGTTCGAAGGGCGATGCTCTTCCCGCCCATGTTCGGTCCGGTGAGGACGCCGACGTCGTGCAAATCCACCGAGATCGGTTCGTAGCTGCGGCCTTCGCGTTCGAGCTCCGCGGCCAGCGGAAGGAACCGCGCTTCTCGAAAGGCGACGACCGGCTCCGCCGCAATCTCCGCAACCACGCAGGCGTAGCGCTGCGTGAAGCGTACCTGCGCGACGACGACGTCGATCGCGCCGATCGATCCCGCGAGAACCTCGAACTCGCGCGCCCGCGCGCGCACCAACTCCGAAAGCCGGGCGCGCACCGCCTCCTCGGCCGATGCGACGTCCTCGGCTGCCGCGTCGCGGGCGCGTAGCGCCTCGACCGTCGCGGCGTCGAGTTCGAGCTCGCACAAGAAGTAGGTCGGCGCCTCCCGAACGACGTGAATCTGGGCGGAGAGCGGGCCGCGCAGATCGTCGCGCATCACGACGAACTCGTCGTCGGGAAGATCCTCGCGCCCCAAGGTCGCGGCTACGCGCAGCACGAGCCGCTCGCGCATTGCTTCGTACTCTCTCTGCGCCTCCGACGCCCGGGCGCGTGCCGTCGAAAGGCTGCGGTCAAAATCGTCGGCGAGATAGAAGCCGCCGGTGCGCGTTCGGCCGCATTCGAGCGCGTCGCCGACGCTCCGCAGGCCGTCGTCGAGCGAGGGGAGCAAATCGCCGGCATCGCCGAGCAGTCTCTCGATGCGAAAGGCGCCGTCGAGCAAGCGCTGGATCTCGACGAACTCGGCGTCGGCCAGCACGCCGCCGATGGCCGCGCCGGCGATCGCCTGCAGCGCGTCCGGCATCGCACGCAGGGTCGCGCGCAGCCCATCGACCTGCGAGCCGCCCAAGCGGCGCGCGAGCTCCGCCACGCGCGAAGAGCGCGCGGCGGCGGCGCCTTCCTCACCGCGGCGCAGGGGCGACAGTTCCGCGAACGCGCGGCGCCCGTACTCGCTCGCGGGCTCGAGCTCTCGTTGCAGCCATTCGAGTTGCAACGCCCGCGCGGTCGGCGCGTCGGCCAAACGCGAGAATCTCATGCCGCCACCATCGCAGCCGCAAAGACGTCGAACGTCGGCAAGCCGGTCGCGTCCGCAACCGCGTGAGCGAACCCACGGGGTTCGAAATAGCCCTCGCGGCCGATCGGCGCGACCGTCGCTGCCACGACGCGCAGCGGCCGCTCGCAGCGTAGCGCAAACCGGTCGGCGACGCGATCGAAGGCCTTCCCGGCGATCGTAATCTGGGTCGGGTCCCCGACGACGATTTGGTGCCGCTCGGCCGACTCCGTGAACAGCGCCGCGAGCGCTGCCGTCAGCGCGCCCTCGACGCGCACGAATGGCTGCGATGGATCGTATCGCGGAAGGCTCAAGCGGCGCACCAGCGCGGCGATAGCTTCGACGGCTTCGGCCTGCGACGCCGCACCGCTCGCTCCGGCCGCCACGACGATCGCATCTGCTCCGCCGGCGAGCGCCGCTACGCGATCGATCGCACCGTCGACGATCGTCTGTTCGCAGCCGAGTTCGAAGAGGCGCGCTACCGCGCTGCGGATGCCCGAGGCGGTCGGAGGGCCGACCAGTTCGTAGTCCGCCGGCCGCCTTACGCGAGCGTAGAGGAGCGTGCCGGCTGCCGTCTGCAGATCCGAGAGAGCCAGAATCTCGCTCGCGGGATGCCGAGGAAGCACGTCGCGCGCGGTAGCCACGACCGTCCCCGGCGCAAGGCGCAGGCGCGGCTTCGCCTGCGCGTCGAGGGCGTCGGCAGACTCTCCGTCGCGGCCGAGCGACGTGAGCCCCAGCGCCAGCCCCCGCGCGACCGCGCGCTCCGCAACGGCCCGCACGACCACGGTTTTCCCGACGTTTTTCCCCGTGCCGACGACGAAGAGCGAACGCGCACCCCCCGCGCGTGCAAGATCGAGCAGGGCATCACCGACTCTCACGCCGCCCGTTTTCGCGCCCCGGTTCGCCGACCTCTCTCGTATGGTGCGTGACGCACCACGCTAGCCGATATGAAGCGCTCTGAGAAGCACGAAGGCAATCCCGGTTGCGGCGAGCAGGATGCCGGACCACAACTCGGCCCGCTCCTCGATGCGCCGGCCCAGCGCGCGCCCGAGAAGCAGCCCGAGGCTCGTGGCGCAGACCGACACGAAGGCGATGGTTACGAGCGACTCGATCAGCGGCACGCCGACGTACAGGATCGAAAACCCGATGCCGAGGGAATCCAGGCTGATCGAGAGGGAGGCGAGGAGCAGGCCCCAACCGCGCGAGAAGTCGATCGGTACCGCGAGCTCGGCCTCGCGCCGGCTCTCCACGATCATGTAGGCGCCCAAGCCCACCAGCGCCACGAAGCCGATGTAGCCGGCGACGCCGCCGAGAAGACGGTCCGCCGCCATGCCCAAGGCCGCGCCGATTACGACCATCGTGACCTCCGCGGAGGCAAACGCGATGCCGATACGGATCTTTAGGTGGCGCGGGATCGTTCGAATCCCTACGCCCACGCTCACAGCAAACACGTCGAGTGCCAGCGCGAGCGCGACCGCCAGGATCTTTAGGAACGACAAGTGCTAACGCGAAGCGGTGGGCGCGTTCGCGAAGGGATCTACCTTCGGTTGCGCAAGCAGACTGTTGACTGCGGTACGCAGTTGCGAGATGGTGAAAGGCTTGTTGAGAAAGAGATTGGCGCCCGCCGCCTTGGCCCGTTTTTCCATGGCATAGTTGTTATGACCGCTGATCATCAGAATCGGTACGCGGCGCGTTCGGCCGTCGCCGCGAAGGCGCTCGATGAGATCGATGCCCGAGATGCCCGGAAGCATGAAATCGCAAACGACGACATCGAAGGGACCGTCGCGATCGAGCGCGACAAGCGCAGTCTCCGCATCGTTTCGAAGGACGATCTGGTACGGTCCCTTTCTCAGGACCGTTTCGATCAGCGTGCAAATCGCGGGATCGTCGTCGGCGACGAGTACGCGCCAAGTCTGCACATTCATGAGCGTGCATTTCCGCCCACACCTTCGAACGGCCTCGCTTGCAAATCATGATTTGGTAAAGTTTCATCTATGGACCGATCGCACACGAGCCCCATCTTCGCGCTCGCAACGCTCCTGTTGCTCCTCGTCATGCTCGGGCCCGTCGTGGGGATGCTGGTGGCCATTCCCCCAGCCGCGCTCCTCACGGCCTTTTCGGCTCCCGGCGCGCAGCACGCGTTGCGCGTCTCCCTCATCGCGTCGTGCATCGCAGCGAGCGTCGCGGCGTTGCTCGGCGTACCAGCGGGTTACGCCCTCGCCCACGCCGACGCGCGCCGGCGCGGCGGGGCGCTCTTCGCGCTTGCATTGCCGCTAGCGTTCCCGCCGGTCGCATCCGGCATCATTCTGCTCGAGAGCTTCGGAGCCCGCGCCCCGCTCGGAGGATGGCTGGCCGCTCACGGTATCGTCCTCGTCGATTCGCTGTGGGGCGTCGCACTCGCGGAGTTTTTCGTCGCAGGATCCTTTGTCGCGATCACGGCTTGCGCCGCGTTCGCCTCGCTCAACCCGATCTACGAAGCATCGGCACGCACCCTCGGCGCGTCGCCGGGGCGCGTCTTCTTCCGCGTAGCGCTGCCGCTGGCCGCACCCAACGTCCTGGCGGGCATTCTGCTCGCGTGGATGCGCGCGATCGGCGAGTACGGCGCTACCTCGATCGTGGCTTTCCACCCCACCGCGCTTCCCGTGTACTTATACGTGACGCTCTCGGCCGAGGGCGTTGGCCCCGCCCTCGCGCTGTGCTACGGGTTTGCCGTCTTGGCGGCCATCGTGGTCGGCATGCAATGGGCCCTACGTCGCCGTGTAGTATAAAGAGCGCATGACCGTCATCGATCGGCTGCTGACCCCGGACTCCAGCTTCCAGCGGCACTTCTTCTTCCTGGCCAAGCGTTTCGTCGCGGGCGAGACCATTGCATCGGCGATCGGCGCGGTGCGCGGGCTCAACGCATTAGGCATGACCGCTACGCTGGATTTCTTGGGCGAGGACGTGCTTGAGCGCGAGGCCGCCGTTAAGACGCGCGATGCGTACGTTTCTATGCTCGGCGCGATTGCGGACGCCGGCGTCCGGACGAACGTTTCGGTTAAACTCACGGCGATGGGACTGCTCCTCGGCGGCGATTTCGCACTGGATAACCTCTGCACGGTCCTCGAGCGAGCGCGAGCAAACGCCGATCCGTTCGTGCGCATCGATATGGAAGGCTCCGCAGTGGTGCAGCAGACGCTCGACCTCTTCGAAGCCGCGTTCGCACGTTACGACAACGTAGGGCCCGTGCTGCAGGCCTACCTGCGGCGCACGCCGCGCGACGTGGAACGCGCTATCGAACTTGGCGCGCGCGTCCGTCTCTGTAAGGGCGCCTACAACGAATCCTCGGAGATCGCGTTCAAGGAGATGCCGGCGATTCGCCGCGAGTACCTGCGTCTGGCCGAGAAACTCCTGACGCGCGGGTCGTATCCGGGTATCGCGACGCACGACGTGCGGCTGGTCGATGCGGTCAAGGCGTTCGTCGCCAAGCACGGCATCGGCAGCGATACCTTTGAGTTTCAGATGCTTTACGGCTGCCGGCCCGAACTGCAAAAGCAACTTGTCGCGCAGGGATACCGCGTACGCGTCTACGTTCCGTTCGGCACGCACTGGGCCAGTTATTTCTATCGACGCGTCCTGGAGCGCCCGGAGAACGCCTGGTTCGCGTTATCGTCGGTCTTTGCAAAGTAGCTGGCCGTGAGAGCGGTCCTGCAACGCGTCTCTCGCGCTCGCGTCGCCGTCGACGGCCGCACGGCCGGGGCGATCGGAACGGGGCTTGCGGTCTTGCTCGGAGTCGGTGCCGGCGATACCGAGCGTGACGCCGAGCGCATAGCCGAAAAGATCGTCAACCTACGGATCTTTCGCGACGGCGCAGCGCTGATGAACCGCAGCATTCGAGACGCCGGCGGGGCCGTCTTACTCGTCTCGCAGTTCACGTTATACGGGGACGCGCGCGCCGGGCGGCGTCCCTCGTTCTCCGCAGCCGCCAAGGGCGATCTCGCGCAGACGCTCTACCAGCGCACCGGCGCGTCGATCGCGAGATCCGGCGTCCCGGTCGAGTACGGCATCTTCGGGGCATCTATGGAGCTCGAGCTTGTCAACGACGGTCCCGTGACGATACTCTTGGACTCGAAACGGGTGTTTTGAACCGCACCGCGGTATATCGCAGTACGACTCGCCCCGGCGAAAGCGTGGGCAAGCGATAACACATCGGAGGAATGATGCGCATTGGAATCGGCGGTCCCATAGTAGCGGCGGTCCTTGGACTTCTCGTTTTGCCGGCATGCTCGAAACACTCGGCCGCCGTAGCGCCGGCCTCAACGGCCTCAACGGCGGCGGCGAGCGCCGCTCCGGGTGCCGCGGTCAAACCCACTGCCCGGAGCGTTGCCGCTGCGCTCGCCCGTAGGACGCCGGCCGCAGCGCACCCCAAAGCGAGCAAACCGCCGGCGCGGCGCGCCGCCGCTACGCCGGCCAGGCGCGCGGCGCCCTCGACCCCGCATCCTGCGGCGGTGTCGGCTCGCCATACCTCAGCACCCGCCTCAGCACCGCGTCAGCCCACGGCAGCACCGCGTCAGGCCACGGCGGCGCCGAGTTCGCCCATAGCGGCGACCAAGGCGCCTGCGAGCACCGTTGCCGTTACGGGCGATGCGGCGGAAGGCAGGCGCCTCTATATGCAGGATTGTTCCACCTGCCACGGGGCCGGCGGGCAGGGCAGCATCGGCCCGTCTCTGCAAAACGAAGCCTCACGCAAGAACCTCTCGCAGACGGTGGCGTGGATAAAGAATCCGAAACCGCCGATGCCCAAGTTGTATCCGGGCAGTCTGAACGATGAGGAGGTCTTGGATATCGCCACCTACGTCGAGTCGATAAAATAGCGCCGGCACGCTAGTTCCCGCCGTCCGGGATGCGTTCGACGCGGACGATCTTATCGGATTCGATCAACCGGCCCAACACGCCGAATCCGCCGATGACCTTGCCGAAGACCGTGAAGTTTCGATCCAGATGCAGCTGCGGCGAAAGCGTTATGTAGAACTGCGTGCCCGCGGAATCCCGAATCGCATGGGCGCCGGGCGGGTCGGTGTAGTTCAAGCCCATCGAGATGACGTAACTGCCCTGCTCCAGCGGATTCTCCTCGGATACCAGCGTGTAACCCGCATCCCCGTTGCCGGTGCCTGTCGGATCGCCCGTCTGCACGACGAAATCCGGAACGATGCGAAACCACGCATCCCCGTCGAAGTATCCTTCGCCGGAGAGGTTCAGGAAGTTCTCGACCGTAAGCGGCGCCCACTCGGGATAGAGTTCGACGTAGACATCGCCCTTCGTGGTAACGATCCGCACGCGCGGATGCGGCCCCGGAGCCGGCCCGTTCATCAGCGCCGAGGTGACCGGATCGATTCGCGGCAGGTAGATCGCAGCCGCTGCGGTGGGAGCGGCGGGCTTGGCATTCGCCACCGCGCGCGGCAGCGCGGGAAGATCGGCGAACGGATCGGGGCGCGGCGGTGGGATGTGGACGCCGGCCGGAATCGCTTTGAGGTGCGCGGTAAGCGGTTCCCCGCGCAGCTCGCGGATCGATTCGAGCGCCTGCTCTTGCACGCGCCAAGACGGATCGTGGGTCATCGGCTCGAGCGCCGCGATCGCGTCGCGGTTCTCGACGCGGCCGAGCGCGTGGACCGCTTCGATCCGCACGAGCACGCTCGGATCGTGAAGCGCGTGCGTAAGGAACGCCCTCGGCACGCGCAGGGAATACGCGCGGAAGACCGCCCACATGATATGCCAGCGCACGTACGCGTCGCGCTCGGACGCGAACGCCGCCACCAGCGTTCGCTCGGCGAAGAAACCCATCGCGCCGGTCCCGAACGCTTCGAGCGCGGCTGCCGCCCGCGCGCGGAGAATAGGATCGCGCCGCTGCCGCAGCGCGCGGGCGAGCACGCGTGCCGCCGCCCGTTCGCGGCGGGGCGAGAAGAGCCTCGGAGGCGCCTCGTAGCGGTCGATCGCGTCCAGCGCAGCAACGGCTACGGCCCCGTTGCGAGCGCCGGCCGCAGCGATCACCGCCGCCGCGTACCGGGGGTCGCGAATCAAACCGAGCCCGTAGACCGCCATGGCCCGCACGCCCGGTCGAGGATCGTGCAGGTGCGCGGCCAGCAGCGGCGCGCCGGCGAGCAGCTCGGTCCGGCCGACCGCGAGAGCCGCACGCGCCGCGATCCGAGGGTCGCGGGCAGAAAGGTAGCGCGCCAGTTGGTCCCCACCTAGGGATCGCGCACGTTCCAAGCGCTCGATCTCCACGTATGGGCTCGGGGACGCCTTCCCGGCGGCGGTCAGAGCGAGTAAGCTTAGGGCTGCGTATATTATCGAGCCAAGGATTCGCTTGACCAAAACGATACCAACTTTCTACAGCGGTCGTGCGTTGTAGTATATGAAGCATGAGATTGCCGTCCTTCTCGGGCGGTGCAAAGAACCGAGGTTTCGATATCCATGAGTACCCCCAAGGTCCCGCAACCCAAGAAACCGGGCGGAATGACGGTCCGCGAGGCCGGCCAAAAAGGCGGCGAAACCGTAAAGAACAAGTACGGTCCGGAGTTTTACGAGCAGATCGGCCGCAAAGGCGGCCAGGCTACGAAACTGGCTCACGGCCACGCCTTCTACGAAGAGATCGGCAAGAAGGGCGGAAAGAAGGGCGGCGAAGCCACTCGCGACCGCTACGGTCCAAACTTCTACGAACAGATCGGACAAAAAGGTGGCCAACGAGTCAAGCAACTCATCGAAGAGGGGAAGCGCGCGGCGGCTGCAAGCGAAGCGGCCGAAGAGCGTAAACGCGCGAGCTAGTGGGCTACGCGCGCTCTTTCCGGCAGCTTTAATCGTCGTCGCGGCGATCGCCTTAGCGACGGGCCTAGGAGCGGCCGTACCCGTCGCTCCTAGCCCGCCGCCCGCGACCGGCGCGATATTGCCTCTCAACTCGAGCCTTTTTTTCGTACTCGATCAAACCATCAATTCGCACTCGACCAAACCCGGCACGGTGGTGCGCGCTCATCTGCGCGATCCGCTGATCGTAGGCGGGGTAACGGTCGCTCCCGCAGGAACGCCGGTCGATATCGAGGTCGTGCAAACGTCGCCCGCGCAGATGGCGAACGTCAACGGATCGGTAACGATCAACTTCGAACCGCTGACGCTACCCGGCGGCCAAGTGTTGCCGCTCTACACGCCTACCTCGCACATCGACCCGCACATGACCGCGGGGCAAGTCTCGACCAAATCGATCGCCGACACCGCGGCCGATATCGTGGTTCCTTACTACTATATTTACAGCGTGGTCCGCAAAGGCGCAGACGTCGATCTGCGCCCGGGCACAGTTATACGCGCGCGCACCGCGGCAACGCTGAAAACGAGCCCCGGCGGCGCTGTCGTGATCGCCACGCCGCCGCCGTTCACGTTCACGCTCGTCCGGCCGCACGCGCTGTTCTCACCCGAGCCGTTCGCAACCGCTCGGGGATTCCATCCGCCTACGCCGAAGCCATCGCCATCGCCATCGCCATCGCCATCGGCATCGGCAAGCCCGTAACGAGGGACCAGACCGTGTTCAAACGCCTGCTTTTCGCTTCGATCGCCTTGGCTGTCGGCCTAGGAACGCTTCCGGCCGGCGCCGCCACCAAACTCTCCGGCAAACCGTCCGCCGCGGAGATGCCGTTCGTGCGGTCCGTTCAGCGAACGCTTTCGGCACTCTATCCAACGCCTGCCGCCGCTGAAAAAGCCGGGTACTTCCGGTTCACGAATGAA
>JAJXWN010000065.1 GCA_021781595.1 bacterium
CGGCTGGCCTGCGGTTCCAGGTCGGCCCGGACGGCTCGGCGTGGTTGGCCGTCGCCGATACCTGCGACCGCTCGTGGTGGAGTCCCTGGCTCTACTTGCGGCGCTAACACCGTCCGCGAACCCTGCGAGATCGACCGCTCCGGCGGTCGTTTTCGTTTTCTTTGGTGCAATCTGGTGCAATCTATTGACGCGCAACATTTTAGCGCGTATAGTCGGAGCCATGAGTATGAGCACGACCGGCTTCGCGACCGATAAGCGCACCATCGCCGATCTTCTGCGCCCGTTCCGGCGCTCGGAGATCGTCCGCGCTTGCGGTGTCGATCCCTCGACCGTGAGCCGCTGGCTCGCCGGGTCGGTTCCGAGCGAAGAACACCTGCCGCGGATCGCCGCGGTCGCTCGCGTATCGCTCCCGGCCGTTCGCCGCGCCCTAATCCAAACCGAGGCGCAACGCTAACTCAAACCCCTCTTGAACCTTCCCTCTGAAAGTAGGCCATGATGCCAAGACAGTACCACCACTATCGCCGACCGACGCTCTCGGGCGACCTGCCGCGTCGACATTGCGCGACCTGCGGCAAAGAATCGGAAACCTCGACGATGCAGCCCTACTCGGCCGACCTTCGCGCGCCGAAGGGTATCGCCGCCCATTACGGGCTTCTCGTTTGCGGCGCGTGCCGCGCGAAAGCCTCGGGCATCGACGAATCGAGCGCCGGGAAGCGCGCCGAAGATGCCGCTTACCTCTTGCGCGACCTGCGGGCTCGCGAATCGGCGCTGCTCGGGGAGGAGCCGTCGTGGTAGCGAATCCGACGCTCGTCGAGCCGCTGCTCGATTATCCCGCGCTGCTTGCACAGGCGCTCGGGTCGCCGGCGGCACGCAGTATCGCTGACGATCGCTTCGCCCAGGCGATGGTGCAACGCTCGCCGCTCTCGGCCGACCACGGCTCGCACCTGCTGCGGCCGTCGAACCTCGGCGGCTGTTCGCTCGCGCTCGCCGCTAGTGCGCTCGGGCTCTCCGACCTGCCGACCTCCGGCGATAGCGCGCTCGTGATGGATACCGGGACGCTCGTCGGGGCCTGGGCTGCGGCGCTGCTCGATGCCGTGCTGCCCGAGGGGTTCTTCGGGCACCTGGAGCGCCCGGTCGAGTACCGCGGCGCACCGGGCAGCGTCGATCTGCTCGTCGTGCGCGCCGAAGATCTCGCCGCCGAAGTTGTCGAGATCAAAACCACGCCCGGAAGCGCCGCGCTCAAGCCGCCGCACGTCGCGAAGCCGACCCAATGCCTTCAGGCCGCGACGTACGCGCTTTCTCCGAACGTGCAGCCCTGCGAGCGATTCACGATCCTCACGCTCGGCTATCACGTTGGAAGCAGCCGCGACGGAACCCCACATCCAAAGATGCGTGCCGATACTTACGACCCGCGCGAATGGAAGGGCGTCGTGGATTCGGAGATCGACGCACTCAAAATGCTCGAAACGATGTCGCGCAAAGATGTGCTCGCCAACGCTGCCGAGCTCGCCGACACCATCGATGCGTGGCGCTGCGCGTCCTGCCGCTTCGGGGCTTGCCCTCGCAACACCAACCCTGCGCGCTTTAACCTCTGAAAGGAAAAATGATGTCTGAACTCGTTCTCCCGCAACCTACCGCAACGCTCGCGCCGATTGAATCGAGCACGTCGTCGCTCGTCGTGCTCGCCACGGCGCTCGTCGTCGAGTCGCAGCCCGACATGGCCGAAGGAACCGACCTGCTAGCGCAGATCAAGAAAACGCTGAAACGCAGCGAAGAGGCGCGCGACGTTCTCGTTCGGCCGCTCAACGATCACGTCAAAATGATCAACGCGCAGTTCAAAACCGTAACCGCACCGCTCGCCGATGCCGAACGCACCATCCGGCAGAAGATGCTGACCTACGCCACCGCGCTCGAAAAAGAGCGCCAGGAAGAAGCCGAGCGCGCTCGCCGCGCCGAGCAAGAGCGTGCGCTCGAAGCGGCTGCGGCGCTCGATGCCGCCGGCAAAACCGTGGAAGCGGAGGTCGCGCTTTCGTTTGCGGCCGAAGCGAAGGCCGAGGTTGCGCGCGTCGAACCGACGACGACGGACGCGGGCAACACGACGAGCATCCGCAAAATCTGGAAGCACGAAGTCGTGGACTTCGGAGCCGTTCCCGATGCGTTCAAGATCGCCGACGACGCGAAGATTCGCGAAGCCGTGCGCGCTGGAATCCGCGAGATCCCCGGCGTTCGCATCTACCAAGAAGATTCTCTCGCAATCAACACCGCGCGCTCGTCGCGCTACGACCTTTAGGAGCCGACATGGAAACCATCCAAGGTGAGATCGTCGAAGAGGCGACCGCGAACCAGCAAATCCCGCAACGCGCCGCGCTTGCGGTGCGCGAATCGGCACAAGCCGCACAATGGACGCCGAGTTTCGCGCTCGGCATCGACGAAGCCGTTGAGCGCGTCGCCGCAAAGCATCAGTTTTTTAACCGCGTGATGCGCGCAGGCGATCACTACGGCGTCATACCGGGAACCAAAGGCAAGCCGACGCTCCTCAAGCCGGGCGCAGAGTTACTCCTCGCTTCGATGGGGTTGCACGCCGAGTTTTCCGACGAGGACGCGCCGGAGATCGACATTACGGGCGAGCATCACGGTGGCGAGGCGTACATCCGCTATCGCCGCCAATGCTGCATCTACCGACAGACCGGCGCGCTCGAACACGAGAAGATGCTCGTCGCCCGCGCTTCGGGCTCGTGCTCGTCGTGGGAGGCGAAATATCGCTATCGCGCTGCCGAGCGCGTTTGCCCGTCGTGCGGGAAGCCTGCGATTATCAAAGGCAAGAAAGAGTACGGCGGCGGCTGGCTTTGCTTCAAAAAGAAAGACGGCTGCGGCGCGACGTTCGGCGATAACGACGCCTCGATCATCGGCCAAGAAACCGGAAAGGTTCCGAATCCTGACATTGCCGATATCGAGAATACGATCCTCAAGATGGCCGATAAACGTGCGCTCGTCGCCGCGACGCTCATCGGAACGGGCTGCAGCGACATTTTCACGCAAGACCTCGAAGATGCACCGGACTACGACGCGGCACCACGCACCCCGCAGTCCGCGCCCGCGCCGAAGCCGAGCGATCCGGCACCGACGAAGGACGAACTCCGCGCGCTCTACGCAAAAGCCTGCGCGCTCGATCCGGCGCTCGTTCCCGGCGCGCTCGGCTCGTGGGTCGCGAAGAATATCGCGGGCTACACGCCGAGCGACGACGGCTTCCGTCGCATCAAGGCCGCGCTCGACGCGCTCATCGCAAAAGGCCCGACGACGGTGCACGCCGCTCCGCGAGCCGCCGAACCCGCGCCGACCCCGGCACCTGCCGCCGCGAAGCCGACGCACGCCGCCGACGCACCGATCGCCGACGACACCCGCAAGCACCTTCTCGCTGCGCTGCGGCGTATCGGCATCACGGCGAAGGCCGACCGGCTGAAGTACGCCGCCGAGCGCGGCTACATCGTCGCCTCGTACTCCGAACTCACCGACCGCGACGCGCGCGCGCTCGCCGAAGAAGCGACGAACGCCGCGCGCTGCCCTGCCTGCGGCGCGCTTGCGCCCGAACCGCACAACCCTGCCTGCCCGGAAGCGGGCGAAGGAGGAATGTTATGAGCACCGACGACGTTTGCAACGCGCTTCAAATGCACCTCGCGGCAGCAGCGAACGAGCTGCGTCAGTTCGACGAAACGCTCTCGAAGGCGCTCGCCAATCCGTTCATCGCCGCTGTCGATGCACGCGTAATCGAAGCGCGCTCGCGGGCCTATGACGCAGCCGACGCGACGCGCTCGGCGCAGAGTCACCTCGCGGCCTTCGCTGGCTCCGTCGCGGAGCCGCACATCGTCGTCGAAGAGCAACGGACGTGAGTGGCGAGGAGTACGGATGCCTCGCGCCGACGCACGACTTCTGCGAATCGCTCTCGCGCGCTGGCGAGAAATACTGCCGGAACTGCGGCGCGGAACTCGTGCTTTCGCTCGACGAACGGCCGCGCATCTTCCTGCCGACGTACGACGCAGGGGAGAGCGCAGAATGAAGGACGTAAACGGAGATTCGTTCGTTGGGGGCAGCGCGAACTGCTTTCACCGGATGCGGTTCTACGGCCGCGGCGAGTCGATGAAGCAATGCTGCGAGGACTGCGGCGCGGTCTGCGCGTGCCCGGATTGCTCGGGATTGCGCGGACGCATCGTTTCGTTCCTCGATAGTGACGCGGCGAACTACGTCGCGGGAGCGGCGCTCGTCGCGTTCTCGCTCGGTGTCGCGCTCTGGGTGGTGCGATGACGGGCCGTCGTCCGCGCGGGCCGTATCAGCCGCCGCTGCTCGCGTCGCCGGAGAACCCGAAGAAGATCGCGACGGGCGCACCGCCGCCGAGCGAGAACGAGATTGCCGCGCGACGCATCCTCGCGGCAATCTGGCCGCTCGCCGAGCCGCACCTCCCGCCGACGACGCGGGTCGCTGCGTGGCGGCACCGCAACAGGCGCGCCGCCGCCGAGATCGCTGCGCTCGGCGTCGGCATCGAGGCGGTCGTTGCCGCGCACGCTCGCGCCGCGGAACGCCTCGGCGGCAAGTGTTGGTCGCTCTACATCGTCGCCGACGAACTCCAGCGCGAGATCGACCGGGCGCGCGAAGAACACCGCGCTGCGCTCGGAGCCGCGCCTATCGTTACCGCCGACTTCGTGGGATCGCTGCGATGACTGAATATGTCCGCCCTGACGCGCGCGTGGAGAGCATCCTCGCGGCCGTTGCGATCGAACTCGGTCTGCAAGCGCCTGCGCTCTGGCGGCAGCATTCGCACAATGATCGCGTTCGCTTGGGCCGGCGCATGGCCGCAACGCGCCTTCGCAAAGAACTCGGGCTTTCGTACCCGGCAATCGCCCGCGTGCTGCGTTGCCGGAATCACACGAGCGCCATGTACCTCGTCCGCGCCGGAGAAGCATAGGAAATAGTGGAAGAGAATACATGGGTCAATCGCGTGTTTTGCAAAAGCAGCGAAGTCCTAGCAGAGATCCCCGATGGTTCCGTGCATACCTGTATTACCTCGCCGCCGTATTTTTCGCTTCGCGAATACGGCCATCCTGAGCAGATCGGCCTGGAACCGACACTCGACGAGTACGTCGAAAAACTCGTTGCGGTCTTTCGTGAGGTGCGGCGCACTCTTCGCGATGACGGGACGCTTTGGTTAAACATCGGCGATTCTTGGGCTGCAAATAGATCATATCGAGTCGCGCAGTCTCTTCATGGCGAGTACGAGATCGGAGGGAGATACTCTGGGTCACCCGTGCGCGTGCCAAAGGGCCTTAAGCCCAAGGATCAGATGCTCGTGCCGCACACCGTTGCGATGGCGCTTCGCGCCGACGGATGGTATTTGCGCGACACGATTATCTGGCACAAGCCGCAGTGTATGCCGTCATCAGTGCGAGATCGCACGACGCCAGCGCATGAGTATGTTTTCCTTCTTACCAAAAAGCCGCGCTACTACTACGACCAGGGGGCGATTCGTGAACCGCTTGCGGCATCGAGCGTGAAGCGATTGGCGCAGAATATCGAAGCACAGGACGGCTCGGAAGCCTACGGTAAGACGAACGGCGCAATGAAGGCGGTCGGGACGAGAGGGCCGCGATTTGGTGGCGCCAAGGGTTGCGACGACAATCCCACCTACTCGGGAAAATCATGGGAGCCGAAACGGCGCGCTTCGATTTTGTCAACGCCTCCGGGGCAGTCAATGGTTTCTAGGCACGGCGACGAGATACCCGACTCCTTCATCGGCGCAAACGCTCGCAGCGTTTGGACGATTGCGCCCGCAAAATACGCTGGAGATCACTATGCGGTGATGCCGCGAGAGCTCGCCCGTCGCTGTATTCTCGCCGGGTGCCCCCCTGGTGGCATCGTGCTCGACCCATTTGCTGGCACCGGAACAACATTAGAAGTCGCGGTTGGCACCGGACGATTATTTGTTGGGTACGAACTTAACCCCACATACTGCGACCTCATCACAGATCGGATGGGGCTTTTCTCGTGAACGCGCCGGGGCTGTCTCGGCTGCGTAACTCCCTCTTCGCGCACGGCGCGAGAAAGTACAACATGAATACCGAAAAGTCGCCCGTAGCGGGCGCAACGAGGCAAACGCAACAGGCGTGGTGCATCATCATGCCCGATCAGAACGGGCACCCGCAGTTTCTACGCCGACCCGAAGGAGGCGTTCTCTATTTCGTCAGCCTCGCAAAAGCGAGAGATTTCGCTCACGAAACGATTGGGTACGGGCGTTACAGAACATTCGAGTGGCCGATGCCGCTGGTGCAGCCACCGCAGAAGCCTGACAAGTGGCATTGACTGCTTCGGCAGTAGCGGAGCCGCCAACGTCTCGCAGGTCATCGAGTGGCCTCTGAACGCCTCCTCCCGCACGCGCTCGATGCGGAGATCGCGCTGCTCGCTTCGGCGGTCGCCGATGCCGCCGTCATCGACGCGGCCTCGCCGCTGGTGCGACCGCAGTCGTTCTACGCGCTCATCCACGGCCGCATTTGGAGCGCGCTCGTCGCGCTCCGTCGCGAGGACGCACCCTGTGACCGCGTGGCGCTCATCGAATACCTGCGCGCGAACGGCGAACTCGAACGCATGGGCGGCGTCGCTGCGCTCTCGTCGCTTCACGGCTCCGTGCAGACCCCCGACTCGGCGCTCTACTACGCCCGCATCATCGCCGAGAAGCACCGCCTGCGCCGCATCATCGCTGCCGCCGGCAAAATCCGCGAACTCGGCTACCAGGGCGAAGAGTCGCCCGCGCAAGCGGCCTCCGATGCGCTGCGCGTGCTCTCCGATGCGATCGACGAGCCGACGCAGGGCGACCTGTCGCCGCTTGCCTCGGTGCTGGAATCCTACTACGACGATATTGCCGCCGTCGCGGCCTATCGGACGCCGTGGCACCTGCTCGACCGCCTCACCGGAGGCTTCACCGGCGGCGAGCTCGTCGTTTGGGCGAGCAGCGCGGGCGTCGGAAAATCCTTCGCGCTCACGCAACTCGCGCACCATGTCGCCGCGACCTACGGCCCCTGCGCGATGTTTGCAACGGAAATGGGCGCTGCGGCGACGCGCGCTCGGCTTATCGCGCTGGTGTCGGGGGTTTCGGCGCGAAGGCAGCGCGAACTCTCCGTCGCGCCGGAGATCGCTTTCGGCAACCGCGCGCCGTCGCGCGGCGAACTCGACGCGCAGCGCGAGGCCGTGCGCCGAGCGATCAGCGCGCTGCGCCGCGTCCCGATCTATCTCTCCGACCAAACGATGAGCAGCGACGACCTCATCGCCCGCGCTCGCCGCGAGCATCGGCGCGTCGGCGGCTTAAAGTCCATCTTCATCGACACGCTCGGCGCGCTCTCCGACGTTGCTTCGCATAGCGGCCCCGGTAAAGACCCCGGCGTGCACGAGCGGCAGAAGCGCGTCGTATGGTCGCTCAAGGCGCTCGCGAAGGAACTCGATATTCCGATTCACGTCGCGCATCACTTCTCGCGCGCCGCCGACTACAAGGGCGTCGCCGCGGCTCCGAGCAAGGAGCGCCTTCGCGACGGCGGCGGCCTGGAAAATACCGCGACGACGATCATCTTCCCGCATCGCGCGCTCATCGTCGAGAAAGAGGCCGTGAAGAACGGTCGGGAGTGGCCGCATTGGGAGTATTCGTGGATCGTTGATAAGGCCCGCGACGGCAGCGAAGGCGCGATCCCGATGAACTTCCTCGGTGCCGAGGCGCGATGGGAAGAACGCGACGGGCCGTCGCTCCGAATGATGCCCGCCGATGATGCCGAGCGGCTGGAAGCAGCGCCCCCCGCGCCGAGCGATCCGCTCGACGACGACACGCAGCCCGACCTCCTCGACTACGCCGCCGAGCGTTTCTCGGCATAACCACGGAAAGGGAAAGAAAATGGAGTCTCCTCCAAAGGTTCTCGTTTTTACACCAGAAAACGGATGGATTCCGTCGTTCGTCCAGGTATGCTATCTCGGAAGGATTCCCCTCGATAAACTCTCACGCGACGAGCGCATCGAGGTATTGGTTCAAGCGCGCAACGCTCTCTCCGAAGAGATCGCCGCGTTCGACGACCCTATGCCGCTGTGACTGACCATCCGCAGAGGGGCCGCAAACGGGCCTGGGGCAAGCGTAAAGTCCCTGGGGCGATGAACAACCTCGAAGCCGACTACGCCGCGCTCCTGGAGGCCCGCAAGCGCGAAGGAGCGGTGCTGTGGTACCGCTTCGAAGCGGCCAAGTGGCGGCTGACCGACCGAGACGGCCTCACGAACTACATCGTCGATTTCCTCGTCCAACTCGATACGGGCGAGATCGTCCTCGTCGAGGTTAAGGGTGGCTTCTTTCCAGAAAAGAACCGCCTGAAACTCAAACTCGTGGCCGATCAGTACCCGTTCCGGGTCATCCTCGCTCGGCGAGCGCGCAAAGCCGACCCGTGGACGGAAGAGGATTTCTAGCGCGCGTCGAAAACCTCGGACACCGGAGCGCACGAAAAAAGCCTGCCCCCGCGAAAGCGAGAGCAGGCTTTTGGGTTTCTCGGGCAGCGCGGGAAGGGTTAGCCGCCGTGCGCCTTGGCGAACGCCGTGAGCGCGGCGGTTGCAGCTGCGAACAGGGCCTCCTCCTCGCCCCCGAGCAGGGCGATGATCTGCGGCTCGGCGTCGGTGATGGCTTTCGCCAAGAACGGCCGAACGAGCGACGCGAATCCGTGGGCCGGCAGCGCCGCGAGAATCGTTTCCGATACTGCGTCGATGGCTTTGATGCCCTCCGCGTTCGCCGCGGCGAGTAGTTCGGTCTTGTGAGCGCCGAGTTCGGCGATTGCCGCGTCGGCGAGCTGCCCTTCGATGGGGCCGAGTAAGTCGAGAATGTTTGCCATGATGAAACTCCTTGCAAGGGTGAGTTAGGGTGCGCCTTCGTCGAAGGGGGGAAAAGTCTTGCCGTGAGGGCAAAATCGCGCTAGGGTGGTGGAATGATAAACTTTTTGTATCGCGCCGCACGAACGCTCGCCTGGGGCCGCGCGCTCGGAAAGCTCGCCTCGGGAAACCCGTTCCCGCTCGCTCGTCGCGCTCGGAACCGCGTTTACTTTCGGCTATTCGGCCGCTTCCTGCGTTAGCGGGCTACTCCGCATCAACCATCGCTTCGATAGCGTCGCGCGCAGGGGAGAGGCTGATCGCGAGCACCCGTTCGATGCCCCGGCCGGCAGTCGGGAAGTCGAGCGCGATGCGTTCGAGCGCGTCGATTGCAGCGTGCAGATGCGCCCGCGCGCGGTCGAGATCGTTCATGGCGCAGGCGTTGCTTTCTTGCGGCTCTGCAGCCAGAGATTCAAGCCTGTGATGAGGCCGTTGATTCCGCCGGAGACGAGCCCGAGGCCGAGCGCCGCGAGCGCCGAGCGCCAATCGTAGCCGCCGAGCCCATGCGGCGTCGAGACCGCCGCCTGAAGGCTCCCGAGGAATGCGAGCAGCGATACGATCGCGGCCGTTTCCGCCGTGCGCCACGCGGCGATAACGAATGGCGACTTTTCGATTGCGTTCATGGTTGCCTCCTAATGCCCTTGCGGGCCGCGCGGGAAGATTGACTCAACGAAATAGAGCGCGAGCGCGACGACGACAGAACCAACGATGAACCCGCAAACGAAGCCAACGCCGAAGGTAATCATGCTGCCACGCTTTCGGCGACGAGGAGTTCGTACTTCGCGAGCACGTCGGTCGCATAGCGATTGGTGGTGAGGGTGTCGCAGTCCACACCCTGCGCCATCGCCTGAGCCACTTTGCCCCATCCGGCATTGTAGCCTGCGGCGACGGCATAGATGATTTGGCCTTTACACGAGAGCGTAAACGGTGCCGGGGTATCGCGCTGCGCCCGCGCGGCCTGCGAGATGAGCGGCGCGAGGAAGAACGCCGCCGCGACATAGAGGTTGTCGGCGGGGTCGAGCAACCGATAGCCCTGGAAGGTCGGCTGCGCGAGGTTACTCCAATCGACGCCTGCGGTGATTTGGGTCAGGCCGACGCCGCAGTTCGGCCCCGGCGGCATACCCTCTTGGAGGATGTTCTGGCCGCCGCTCTCGCGCCAAACGATCGCTGCCAACAGGCACGGC
>JAJXWN010000066.1 GCA_021781595.1 bacterium
GCCCATACCGGCCTTGAAGGCGTTACCGAACTTCTCGCGGGCCTCGCGAAACTTCTGTTCGGTCAAGACTTCGCGCTTCTGCAGATTGGTGTTGCCCGGATCGATGACAACGTAGGCCGCGAAATAAATCACTTTCTCGAGCTGGCGCGGCGACATGTCGAGCAGAATGCCGATGCGGCTGGGCACACCCTTGAAATACCAAATATGACTCACCGGCGTAGCGAGTTCGATGTGCCCCATCCGTTCGCGGCGCACTTTCGCGCGCGTGATCTCGACGCCGCAGCGATCGCAGATCATACCCTTGAAGCGGATGCGCTTGTACTTGCCGCAGTGGCACTCCCAGTCTTTGGTCGGTCCGAAGATCTTCTCGCAGAATAGGCCGTCGCGCTCCGGCTTCAGCGTGCGGTAGTTGATGGTCTCCGGCTTCTTGACCTCGCCGAACGACCAGGCGCGGATCTGCTCCGGCGAAGCCAAACCGATCCGCATCGCATCGAAATTGTTGACGTCAATAAGGTTCATCTATTCCTCGAAACCCGGTTGCGCGGTGCCGCCAAAAGCGCATAGCAAACCGAGGGGCGGCGTCCGCCCACGGACGCCTTCCTGCTCGGTCTGCTCAGTTATGAGGTTCGGGGCACAGACGAACAGTATAACACGCGTTCCGGGGGGCGACAAGGCGGCGGGCGGACCCGGCCGAATCGCACGCCTCCTAGGGGTGTGCGGCGGAGCGAATTGGGTAAGACCGTAGCATGATCGTCGGCATTATTGGCTCCAACGACCGGGCGGCAGCGATCGGGCGTCTGCTTGCTCGCCGTCATACTCTCTCCTTCAGCGATCCAAGCGAGCCCGAGCGCGCCAAGCACCTCGCTGAAGCCATCGGATCGCCGGCCACGGTTGCGGCCCCGTACGAACAGGTCATGCGCAGCGACGTCGTGATCCTCGCGCTCGCCTGGAAAGACGTCGACCGCGCGCTGGCAGCCGCCGGACCCTTCGACGGCAAGATCGTCGTCGACGCCACCAACGCCGACCGTGCTACGGCCGTCACCTCGAGCGAGCTGATCGCGCGCAAGATCAATGAGGACCACGTCGTCAAGGCCTTCAACATGCTGCCGCCCGATACGCTGCTGCGCGATGCGAAGCAGGGCATCGCGCTCTACTACTGCGGCGACGAACGCCACGACAAAGCCGTCGCGGCAGATCTCATTCGGGACGCGGGCTACGCGCCGATCGACCTCGGAAAATTGCGCAACGGCCGAGAGATAGAGCCGGGTGGCCCGCGTTTCGGCGCAGAGATTCCCGCCGATCAAGCCGCCTGACGCCTCGCCCACACCGGCTCCGGCGGAACGCCGCCGGCATGCACTGCGTTACACCGGAAACGGAGGACCTACGTCAATGAAGATCAAGCAGGTAATCGCCGGCACGGCGCTGGCTGCGCTCCTCGCCGGGCTTGCGCCGGCGGCCCCGGTGCTCGCCAATGGCGCCGCCAGTACACGCAACATCATTCTGGGCGCCGCTGCGGCAACGTACCTCGTCATCCAGCATAACCGCAAGGTACATGAGAGATACGCCCAGGATGCGCAGCGCCAGGCGCAGCTCTCGCAGCAGGCAAACGATGCCTGGGCCGCCTATCACGCCGAGCAGCGAGCCTACGAGCAGGAAGCCGTCGCCAACGCCGACCTCAAGCGCGAGGTCGCCTTCCAACACAGCGTCGTCGTTCAACAGCGCCACGAACTCGCGATGGCGCACTTGCAGCCGTCGTTCGCGATCTCCTCAGTTGCGGCCGGCACGCCGCATTCCGGCAACCGCGCCGGCGCAAACCAGGTAGCGATGGTCTCCTACGGCTGGGGAACCCTGTAGCGGCATATGAAGCCTGCGCACGCAACCCTGACCCTGACCGGTGCTGCCTTGCTGGCCGCACTGCTCGCCGGATGTTCCGCCCATCGTACATCGGCCGGGGCGGCCCAGAACATTGCGGCCGGCATAACCAAAGCAGCCTATAACGACGACGTGGCGCACGTCACGAAACCGTTCGACCCGGCACTCCTGCGCCAAGTCACGCGCGCCGAGGTGGGTGCCCTCTCCGACCAGATGCACGCTCACGGCGCGTACAAAGGCTTGACGCTTCTGAGCGTCGACCCCGCGAAGAGCGAGTTCACCTATCGCGCCGACTTCACGAAAGGATCGGCGAACGTGGTCTTGCGGCTCGATCCAAATGGCAGCGTCAGCGCCTACCGTGTCTTCTTCCCGAGTTCGAATTAGGCGAACGACAGCCTGCGCCGGCTGAAAGCAAAGAGCCCGGTGCGGTCGCACCGGGCTCTTTGCTTTCAGAACTCCTCTTCGAGCACGCCCGGAGCCGGTTCTTCCTCTTCGTCGTAGGGAGACGACTCCTCGCTGTCCTCTTCGTCCTCTTCCTCGAGGACGTAGCCTTGGTCTTCCTCCTCCTCTTCCTCGACGGTCTCCTCTTCTTCGAGCGCGAGGGTGTCGACCGGCTCGAACTCCGCGCCGACTCGCACGGGAAGCGGCGGCGGCTCCGTCAGCGGGCCGCTTGCGATCGGCTTGCTGTCGTCGATCTCTTCCTCTTCCTCCTCCTCCACCTCGGGCGTCTCGCCGGCGCCGATTGCGACGCGTTGCGCCTCGGCTTCCCGTTGCGCCATCACCGTCTGCGACGCGCGCGGATCCTCGTCGCCCATCAGCAAACCAATCTCCTGCGCGCGGTCGCCCATGTCGTCGTCTTGGATCTTGATCTCGATCTCTTCGCGATTCTCCGTCAACACTTTGACGTCGAGCGCGAGCGACTGCAGTTCCTTGATCAAGACCTTGAACGACTCCGGAACGCCCGGTTCCATCACGTTCTCACCCTTGACGATCGCTTCATACGTCTTGACGCGTCCGACGACGTCGTCGGACTTGACGGTCAGCAACTCTTGAAGCGTGTAGGCGGCGCCGTAAGCTTCCAGCGCCCAGACTTCCATCTCGCCGAAGCGCTGGCCGCCGAACTGAGCCTTGCCGCCGAGCGGTTGCTGCGTGATCATCGAGTATGGGCCGGTCGACCGCGCGTGAATCTTGTCGTCAACCAAATGCGCCAGCTTGAGCATGTAGATCATGCCGACGGTAATCGGCCGGCTAAAGCGCTCCCCCGTACGGCCGTCGCGAAGCCACGTCTTGCCGTCCGCGGGCAGCCCCGCGTCCTGCAGCCATTCGGCGACGTCCTCCGCATGCGCACCATCGAAGACGGGCGTCGCCACGTCCATCCCGAGCATGCGCGCCGCCCAGCCAAGGTGAGTCTCCATGATCTGCCCGAGATTCATGCGCGACGGAACGCCCAACGGGTTGAGCACGATATCCACCGGAGTGCCGTCTTCCAAGTACGGCATGTCCTCTTCCGGCAGCACTTTCGCAATCACGCCCTTGTTTCCGTGACGTCCCGCCATCTTGTCGCCCTGCAGAATTTTACGCTTTTGCGCGACATAGACGCGCACCAGGTGGTTCACGCCCGGCGAAAGCTCGTCGTTGTTCTCGCGTGAGAATACCTTGACGTCGATGATCTTGCCTTTTTCGCCGTGCGGTACTTTCAGCGACGTATCGCGCACTTCGCGGGATTTCTCTCCGAAAATGGCGCGCAGGAGCCGCTCTTCCGCAGTCAGCTCGGTCTCGCCCTTGGGCGTGACTTTGCCCACTAGAATGTCCTCTGGGCGAACTTCCGCACCGATACGGATGATGCCGCGCTCGTCGAGATCCTTGAGCGAATCCTCGCCGACGTTGGGAATGTCGCGCGTGATCTCTTCGGGGCCGAGCTTGGTATCGCGCGCCTCGCATTCGTATTCTTCAATGTGAATCGAGGTGAAGCGGTCATCCTTCACCATCCGCTCGCTGATGAGGATCGCGTCTTCGTAGTTATAGCCTTCCCAGGGCATGAACGCGACCATCACGTTTTGGCCAAGGGCGAGCTCGCCTTCCTCCGACGACGGACCGTCCGCAAGTATCTGGCCGGCAACGACCTGCTCGCCGCTCGTGACGATCGGGCGCTGGTTGATGCACGTGCCGGCGTTGCTGCGCGTGAACTTCAGCAACTCGTAGACCTTCTCGATGCCCTGCCGATTGCGTACCGCGAGCGACTTCGAGTCGACCGCGACGACCTCTCCGCTCTCGGCGGCCACGATACAACCGCCGGAATCCTTAGCCGAGCGGTACTCCATACCCGTACCGACGATCGGCGACTGCGGGCGCAGCAGCGGCACGGCTTGGCGCTGCATGTTGGCGCCCATCAGCGCGCGGTTTGCGTCGTCGTGTTCGAGGAACGGAATCAATGCCGTCGCGACCGATACGATCTGCTTCGGCGAGACGTCCATCAATTGGACCTTGGCAGCGGGCTCTTCGATATACTCTTCGGCGTAGCGACAGACGACCGAATCGGTCGTGATCTTTCCCGACGCGCCAACCGGCGTGTTGGCCTGGGCGATGATGTACTCGTCTTCTTTGTCCGCCGTGAGGTAGACGATCTCGTCGGTGACCCGCCCGCCCGTCACGACCCGGTATGGCGTCTCGATGAACCCGAACCGGTTGACGCGAGCGAATGTGGCCAGAGAACCGATCAAACCGATGTTCGGGCCTTCCGGCGTTTCGATCGGGCAGATGCGGCCGTAGTGCGAGTGATGGACGTCGCGCACCTCAAAGCCTGCGCGCTCGCGCGAGAGGCCGCCCGGTCCCAGGGCCGAGAGGCGGCGCTTGTGGGTAAGCTCCGCCAGCGAATTGGTCTGGTCCATGAACTGCGAGAGCTGGGAACTGCCGAAGAACTCCTTGATGGCGGCCACGACTGGGCGGATGTTGATCAGCGCCTGCGGTGTCACCGTCTCGATATCCTGGACGGTCATGCGCTCGCGAACGACGCGCTCGAGACGCAGCAAACCGACGCGAAACTGGTTCTGCAGCAACTCGCCAACAGAACGGATACGCCGGTTGCCGAGGTGATCGATGTCGTCTTTCTCGATGATGCTCGTGGCAACTTTGATCAGGCGGCGAATGACCGCGATCATGTCTGCGCGCGTGAGGCACCGCTTGTCGATCGGCGGCATGGCGAGGCCTGCGTCGCCGTACTCGTCTATGGTGACGTACGGTTGCGCGCTTCGTTTCTCGGGGTCGGGGTTCTCGATGCGATAGTGGAACTTGCCGCTCAACTTGTAACGGCCAACGCCGGCGAGATCGTAACGCTTGTCGTCAAAAAACAGCGACTCAAGGAGTTTTTCGGCGTTTTCCGCGTTTTCCGGCTCGCCCGGACGCAGCTTCTTGTAGATCTCCTTGAGCGCGTCTTCGCGCGTCTTGATATCCTTATCTTTATCGATCGAATTTTGCACGAGCGGGCTGCCGTCGAACAATTTGAGGATCGCTTCGTCGCTCTCCCAGTCGCACCCCAGATCCGGTCGTGAAAGCGCGCGAACGAACGTAGAAACGTAGATTTTGCGGTTCTTGTCGATACGGACGCCGATCGTGCCTTCCGTCTCGTCGTTCTTGGTGCCGTTGTCGGTCTCGAACTCGATCCACGCGCCGCGGTTGGGAATGATCGTGGCATTGTATGTCGGGCGGCTGTTCGTGTCGACGTCCTGATTGTAGTAGACGCCCGGGGACCGAACGAGCTGACTGACGATCACGCGCTCGGCACCGTTGATCATGAAGGTGCCTTTGTCGGTCATGAGCGGGAAGTCGCCCATGAATATCTCCTGGTCAGGGATGCCTTTGATCTCCCCCGACTCGGCCGTGATCAGCCGTACGCGGACGCGAAGCGGCGCGCTGTACGTCATGTCGCGCTCGCGGCATTCCTCGACCGAGTACTTCGGTTCGCCCAGGCTGTGTTCGCCGAACTCCAGCACGAGGTTTCCCGTAAAATCCTTGATCGGCGAGATCGAGGCGAACGCCTCGGCCAGACCCTCGGTCTTGAACCAGTCGAAGCTCGCCTTCTGCAGCTCGATGAGGTTGGGAACTTCGAGTACGTGCGGAATCTTCGCGAAGGAGTAGCGTTCCCGCTTTGGCCCCGGCTCGGGCGGCTGCGCTACCGTAAACGCACCGGTCGGCATAGGGAACGTCGTCGGCATGACCGTCGACGGAGCGCTCGAAGCCTCGGCCGCGCCTCGCTTCGACTTGCTCTTGGCACCCGCGGATCTCTTCGCGGGGGACTTGGGAGCCGTCGTTTTTGCCATTCGTTCTCTCTCGCACCGTTTATAAGGAAGCGCGCTTTGTCGTATGCGCCGGGTTTCTCGCGATCGGTTGGTTCGCGGGCACACCAAAAAGGACCGAGCCATCCACCGGGGTCAATGCGCTCGTCCTCTCGTGTGGTCCTTAGAAGCCGCGGGGCATAGGCAAGTAGTATAGCACCGGCTCCCCAGAGCGTCAAATGCGCAAGGGAGGCGCCCTAGGCTACTCCTCCATGGTGAAGACCGCGATACCTCCGGGGCCGCTGTTGGCCGCAATCGTGGGTCCGGCCTCATGGATCGTCAACTCCTTTGGAGTCGCGCCAAGTTTCTTGCGCAGCTCTGCCTCGACGTAGACGGCCAGGGCAGGATCGTGCGAATGCACGACGACGATGCGCGCCCGATTCGGGTGCTCTAGCCTGCGGACCGTTATATCCACGACCATCGCCTTGGCAAGTTCGAACGTCTTGACGTTGGCTTCGGCCTTCAGCGTTCCGTCTGCGTCCAGGCGCACGATCGGAACGACGTGCATCAGCTGGCCGAGCAGCAACTGCGCTTTGTTGATGCGCCCGCTCTTGGCGAGAAACTGCAGATCCGGATACGCAGCGAACCCGTGCTGGGAGGCGATCCAGCGAGCGATCGACGCCCGAATCGCCGAAGCGTCCGCGCCGCTGCGCGCTAGCCGCGCCGCGCCGGTCGCCAGCAGAGCGGCGCCGCCCGACAGCGATTTCGTGTCGACCACGTGAACCTGTCCCGAGAAGCCCGCCGCTGCCGCCTCGGCGTTGGCATATGTTTGCGAGATTTTCGAGGAGACCGTCAGGCAGATGACTTCTTGCCCGGCATCCACGTGGCTCTTGAAGGTGCGTGCGAACGCATCGGCCGGCGGAGGAGCCGTGGTCGGCAATTCACCCGCAGGATCGAGCCTCCGGTAAAAATCCGCGAGCTCCAGGTCTACGCCGTCTCGGTACTCGGCGGCGCCGAAACGGACCAGAATCGGAACGAGATCGATCCCCTGCGAGAGCGCCTCCGGCGGACGTAAATCACACGTGCTGTCGCTGACGATGGCAACCGGCATCCCGGAACTCCTTTTCCCCTCGTTCAACTACTCGGGCTGGGAATCCGGTCGATCGCCGTTAGCAGGTTGCGGAAAAACCCGCGGTGTCCGGATCGGGCCCGAATGTTTCGTCGAAACGAGGAGCGATGAGGAAGCAACGCCGTAGCGTTGTGACCGAAGAGCGACGAAGCTTTGGGCGGAACAGGCGGGCCCGAGACGGCGGCGGGGGTTTTCCCGCAACCTGCTAGCTCTCGGCTAGCCGGATCTCGATACCGACGAAACGCTTCTTTGGAATCGACCGGCGTTGCGGCATTAGGTCGCGCGAGTGCCATTCGGCAACGACGATCTGCTCTGCGTGCGGGTCGTCGAGTTGCTCTTGCAACGTCTTCAGCGTTGCGGAGTCGATACGAACACTGCGCAGCGTGCTTCCATCCCTGTCACCGTGGAACCAGACGAAATGCTGGCTGCTCGTGGTGCTGCTGGACACTTCCTTACCCCAAATCTTCCGCGCGCGTTCGCCTTGGCGCACCCGCCGATCGTCCGCTACGGATCCAACGCTCATAGTATCGGACGTTCGCTTGCGCCCGCCCTCGACTTTTGCCGAACCCTTACACGAACTTTGCGCGCGCGTTACAAGATTGCACCCGGCGGGCGGCCTATACGCCCGCATGGTTGGCCGCGGCCGGCACGGAAGGTGGGAAGATGCAGGTTACGCCTTCTGAGATCGCCCTACTTCTGGCGATGTCGCTCTTCTTCGGGCTCGCGTTCGAAGAGTTTTACGCGCAAGATATCCCCAACCGCCCCGGCGGCGTCCGCACGTTCCCTCTCCTGGCGCTGGCCGGAGCCGCCCTCTACGCCGTCGAGCCCACCTACGCACTGGCCTTCATCGCTGGCCTCGGCGTCCTCGGAACCTGGATCTATGCGTATTATCGCCGGCTAGCGCGCCCGCATTCGAATGGGGCCGCATCAGAGGGCGAGTTTGTCGTTCCGGTCTGCAATATCTTGGCCTACACCCTGGGTGCTCTGGCTCTCAGCCAGCCTGCCTGGGCGCTGGTGGCGGTAACCGTCGTCGCGACGCTCCTCCTGGCCGGGCGGCGAGAGCTGCACCGCATTGCGGCCCGCGTACCGATCGACGAGGTTTTTACCGCCGGAAAGTTCCTGCTGCTCGTCGGCGTCGTCTTGCCGCTACTCCCCGATACGCCGATCCCGCATTTGAGCGGAATCACGGCGCACAAGATCCTGCTCGCGGTGGTAGCCGTCTCCTCACTCTCCTACGGGAGTTATCTCCTACAGCGTTACGTCCGCCCGAAGGACGCCACACTGCTGGCGGCGGCCCTCGGCGGGCTCTACTCCTCGACGGCAACCACCGTTGTCTTGGCGCGACAGAGCCGCGACGGCGGTTCCACGCGCGATCTCAGCACGGGCATCGTGCTCGCAACCGGTCTCATGTACGTCCGCGTGCTGGCGGTCGTTCTCGTCTTCAACTGGCGGCTCGGGACGGCGCTCGCCCTTCCAATGCTCGCGCTTTGCGGCTTTTCGGCTGTACTCGCCGCGGCGCTCTATCTGGTCGCGGGACCGCGCGGCCAGACGCCGGCAAGCCCGGCCACGGGATTCGCCGCACCCTCCAACCCCCTTCAGATAGGGGCAGCCCTGACGTTCGCAGCGCTCTTCGTCATCGTGACTCTTGCCTCCAACTGGGTCCAGGGCTCGTTCGGCACGTGGGGCATCTACGCTCTTGCGGCCGTCGTCGGGGTTACAGACATCGACCCGTTCGTCCTCAGCATAGCTCAAGGAGGCGTCGCGGCGATCGGCGTAGCCGGATTGGTTGCGGCCGTACTGATCGCCGCTTCGTCGAATAATTTGCTGAAAGCGGCGTACGCGCTCGCCTTCGGCGACGCTCGGCGCATGATGCTGCCCGCAATCTCGCTATTCACGCTCGCCGCAGCGGGTTGCGCGGCTGCCTATATCGTACGCTAACCCGTCACATGCAGAATCCATTCCGCCACCGTCAGAATGCGCCCGTGGCGCTCATAACGTTGACCGTCATGCTGGGCACGATCATGGCGATCATCGACTCGACGATCGTGAATGTGGCGCTCGACAACATCGCCGGCAACCTCGGCGCGTCGATCGACGAAGTCTCGTGGGTAGCGACCGGGTACATTCTCGCCAGCGTCATCACCATGCCCCTTAACGGCTGGCTCACGGCCTACTTCGGGCGCAAGCGCTTTTACGCAGGCTGCCTGGCGATATTCACCGTCGCCTCCTTCATGTGCGGCACAGCACACAGCATCTGGCAGCTCACCTTTTACCGCGTCATTCAGGGCTTCGGCGGGGGAGCGCTCCAGCCCACGGCGCAGGCGATTCTCTTCGAGATCTACGCGCCGGAGAAGCGCGGCAACGCGATGGCGATCTTCGGCTTGGGCGCCATGGTCGGACCGGCGATCGGGCCGACGCTCGGCGGCTACCTCGTCGACAACGCGAGCTGGCCGCTGATCTTTTTCATAAATATCCCCATCGGCATCGCGGCAATTCTCATGACCCTAGCGTTCATCCCGAATCCAGTCTTCCATCAGAAGCCCAAGGGCGGCGTCGATTGGTTCGGCTTGAGCTTGCTCTCGGCCGGGCTCGCATCGCTGCAGTACGTACTCGAACGAGGCCAGCACGACGATTGGTGGAGTTCGCGTACCATCACGACGCTCGCATGCGTCGCGGCGATCGCGCTGACGTGGTTCGTCATCAAAGCGCTCCGAGACGAGCACCCGCTGGTAGATCTCAGCGTCTTTCGTTTCAGGACGTTCACCTTTGCCAATATCGTC
>JAJXWN010000003.1 GCA_021781595.1 bacterium
AACGTCAGGCGTACCGGAACTCGTCGCGAAATCCAGCACCAAGCGAACGCCGTTCTTGGCGCGGATGCCGTCGCGTCCGCGCTTCCAGCCTGCCGCGTCCAAGATCCGGTTCGCCTTGGCGATGTCATAGGGAACCAACTTGATCGCCGGGTCGTAATAGGGTGCAATGCTCGGGGCAGGCTCTTCTCGAAGGATACCCACGCCGTGGCCGACCTTCTTGATGAGCTCGGCGCGGTTGGTGGCATATTGCAAGGCCTCACGCACGGCGAGATCTTTGACGCGCGGGCGGGTCAAATTGAAGTCGAGGTGGTCGAAACTGTAGCCCGGCTGCCGCACATAGGTGAATGGCGCCAGCGCCTGCGCGCGCTGGAAGTAGTTGCCCGATACGAGGGCCCACATATCCAACTCTTTAGCTTCGAGCTCGGTGAGCACGGTCGTGCGATCGGGGATGATCTCAAAGTCGATCTCTTTGAGCTTCGGCTCGCCGCGCCAATAAAACGGATTGCGCACCATCACGACCTTCTGGCCGCGATCCCACGCTTCGTACTTAAAGGGGCCTATGCCGACGGGCAGCGAGTTGTAGGCGACGTGGTTGATGTTTGGGTACTTCGCCAGCAGATGCTTGGGCAGGATGCACGGGTTCGCGCCGGCCGAGGAAAAGAACGTCTCGATAAACGGCGAGTAGGGCTTGCTCAGATGGAGAACGACGGTGTACTTGTTCGGTTCGCCGATCTTCCGGATGCGATCCCAGCCCTCGCGACTGATGACGTCGTTGGCTGGGTTCAGGATCGCGTGAATCGTCCACACCACGTCGTCGGCGGTGAAGGGCGCGCCGTCCGACCACTTGACGCCCTTACGCAGGTGATAGGTGATCGTTAGGCCGTCCTTGCTGACGCCGCCGTTGGCCTTGCTCGGCACCTCCGTGGCGAGTTCGGGGTACGGGCGGTTGTGCCGGTCCCACTTGACGAGCCAGGCCATCGTGAGCGAGGACATCAATCCCAGCGACTCTTGCTGCCCGAGAAGCGGATCCAGCGTATTGACGTCCTCGCCCGTCGCGTATCGCAAGACGTGCGGGACCGTCCAGGAGTTGACTCGGTGGCCGGCGGACGCCGTACCGCCCGGTCCCCCGGCCGTATGCGTGCAGGCTGCGAGAGCGACGCACGCCGCAACGAGCGCAACGGGTCGAAAGAATGGCTTCATGCTGCCTCCTAGATGTCGACGCTCATCATGTTGTCGAACGGTGAGATGGCGTTGGGGTGGAAGTTCTTGAGATCTTTGTTCCAGACCCAAACGGTATTGGTGCCCATGACGACGATCGTCGGAACGTCCTTATAGAGTTCGCGCATCACGATGCGGTCGTCGGCGTTGCGCTGCCGCTGCGTGAAGTGCGTGAAGAGCGCGCGCATCGCCGCGTCCGCTCTCCGGTTGCACCAGCGAACGTCGTTCTGACCGTTGGGCGGAATGCCGTCGCATGCGTAGGTCGGCGAGAAGTCCCCCAGCGGATCGTCGCTCCACTGGAAGTACGAGACGTCGAACTTGCCTCGGTAGATGATGCCGTGATCGGCGTAATCGGCAAACAACAGCGAAGACGGATACTGGCGGATGTCGAAGCGCACGCCGATCTGCTTCCACCAGGCGCGTATCAATTCCATCATGGAGGCGGCTTGCGGATCGGCCGAGTCCAGTGCTACGTTCAGCGAGAGGCGCACGCCGTTCTTCTCGCGCACGCCGTCCGGCCCGCGCTTCCAACCCGCGCGGTCGAGAATCTGATTGGCTTTGGCGATGTCGAACGGAACCGGTTGGATGCCCGGGTCGTAATACGGCGCCGACTTCGGTGCGGGCTGCTCCTGCAACGAACCGATGCCCTTGTAGATTTTCGCGATGATCGCCGGGCGGTCGGTGGCGTAGCGCAGAGCTTCGCGCACCGCCCGGTCCTTCAATTTCGGGCTCGCGAGATTGAAGTCGAGGTGGCGATAGTAGTAGTCCGGCATCACGTACGTCGTGAACGGCAGCAGCGAGCGCAGCTGCCCGATCTGCGCCGGCGGCGCGTTGTAGAACATGTCGAGTTCTTTGGCTTCGAGCTGGGTGATGACCGTGTTGCTATCGGGAATGATCTCGAAATCGATCTCCTTGAGCTTCGGCAAGCCGCGCCAATAGAGCGGATTGCGAACCATGACGACCCTCGAGCCGCGGTCCCACGTCTTGTACTTGAACGGCCCGATGCCGATCGGCAGCGAGTTGTACGGCACGTGGTTGATGTTCGGGTACTTCGCCAGCAGGTGCTTGGGCAGGATGCACGGATTGGCGCCGGCCGTCGAGAAGAACGTCTCCACAAACGGCGAGTAGGGCTTGCTCATGTGCAGCACGACCGTGTACTTGTCGGGTTCGTCGATCTTGCGGATCAGATCCCAGCCGGTGCGGCTCGTAATGTCGTTAGCGGGATTCATTATCGCGTGAATCGTCCACACGACGTCGTCGGCCGTAAACGGCGCTCCGTCCGACCACTTGACGCCCTTACGCAGGTGATAGGTTATCGTCAGGCCGTCTTTGCTGACGCCGCCGTCCGCCTTGGTGGGGACCTCCGTCGCGAGTTCGGGATAGGGCCGGTTGTGCTCGTTCCACTTGATTAGCCATGCCATCGTGAGCGAGGACATCAGGCTGAGCGTGGTCTGCTGGTTCAGGAGCGGGTTGAGCGTGCTGAAGTCCTCGCCCGTCGCGTAGCGCAGGACGTGCGGGACCGTCCATGCGTTCACGCGCCCGTTCTTGCCCGCGGGACCCGCGGGGCCCGTACCGGACCGGCTGCAGCCGGCGGCAACGGCGAGCGTGAGGGCAAGCGCGGCCAGTCGTTTCATCGATTACTCCTACTCCCGTGGGGGTTATCCTCGATCATCGCGGCGGGGTCTATGCCGTTTTTCGCGCAGAACTCGCGATACGCGCTCGGTGCAATCTCCGAAGGCTTGATCTCGCTGCGCCCGCCCCAAAAGACGTTGGTATACGCAAACGGGATGCCCTCATCGCGCAGGTGATCGTCGATGGCCGCCTTATGCGCCAATACGACGTTCTTGTCCAGTCCGTGCGCGACGGCCATAATATTGACGTTGCGAAACTCCGGACCGCCCTCGCGCCAGTACGCATGCGTGATGATATGGTGACGACCCACCTCGCGACCGGCGTCGAGCTCGCGGCCCGGCGGGACAGCCCAGTGAAAGAGCGCGTTGTAGCGCGTTACGCGTTCGTCGTTCGACGTTTTTTTCACGTGCTCGAGAAACGTCGAGAAGCGGCCGATCACGCTACGCGCATTGAGCGAACTCGCCACCTCGAAAAACACCGGCAGATCGACGCCGGCTTCCTGCGCGCGAGCGCGCCACAGGTCTCGCGAAAGCTCGTCGGGCCGGAATTCGCGTTTGAGCGCACCGAGCACGCGCCAGTCGAGATCGTTCAGTTCGACGATCTTCGTGTCGAGCGGCTCGGCCAGCACCTCGGCGCGGCTGCCCGGCTCTATGCCGCGGCGGCGCATGTGGCCCACGCCGAGCGCAAAGAGTTTCCGGGCCGGCATCAAGCGGAAGCGCTCGGCGCCGACGCGCACGCGGAGGAACTCCGCGTGCTTGGAGATAGCATACCCCTGCGGAACCTTCAGCGTCGTCCAGAGCCGGTAAGCCGAACCGGGCGTTGCGGGATCCGCCGTGCGGATCACGACGTGTCCTGAAAACGGGTCTTCTTTATACAGATAGTCGAATGCGGCGTCGAGCCGCTCGGGCGAGATCTGCCATGCGACGAGCGCACCCTCGGCCAGGTTCGTCGCCATGAGGGTCTGCCGAACCCGGCGGATCGTTCCCGCGCGCAGCATCGCTTCGACCCGCTCGAGCACGGTCTCCACGGGAATCCCGCAGCGCGCCGCAACCTCGCCGAACGGATCTTCTTGGAAACCGGAGAGGCGATCTTCGGAGATCGCTAGGATAGCGGCGTTGACCGGATCGTTGGTCGCGCTCGGAAGGGCGGTTCCAGAAGGCATAGAGCCCGGTTTTGGCACCTCGGAACCCGAGTCCCCTACAAATGCGCCGGATACGCCGGCCTGCCTAGCTAGGGCCCTGCCGGCATCAGGTCCGACTCCCCCAGCGCATACGCGTAGGTTTGCTGGGCTTGCCGCAGGGCGTAGACCGCGTTGAGCCGGTCGGTCTCGGCTTGCGTCAGACCCACTTGCGCGTTGAGCAAGAGCGGCAGCGTCGTGACGCCGGCCCTGTACTGCGCCTGCGTCGCCTTCAACACCTCCTGCGCCGTGTTGAGCTCGGCCTGTGTCTCACCGAGCGCCGCCTGTGCCGAAACCAGACCGACGAGTGCCTGGCGCACGCCGAGCTGGATGCCGAGTTTGGCCGAACGGAGCTGCGCCTCCGCCGTGTCCAGTACCGCGGCCGCTTGTGCGACGTACGCCGCAGTAACGCCCTGGTCGAAGATCGGAAGGGAGATCTGCGCGCCGATGGAGTTCGCGTTCAAAAATTGCGTGCCGTTGACGGGGTTGGTCGAGTTCGCGCCGGTGCTCGCGGTCGCGGTCAGGACCGGGAAACGTCCCAGACGCTGCGCTTGCAGCGTATATTGGTCGGCCTCGACGGTCCGTTCGGCCGCAAGATAATCCGGCCGCAGCGCGAGCGCCCGTTTCAACGCCGTTCGGTATGGCAAGACGGGCGCGTGCAGCAGAGTTGCGGCCCGGCCGGCCGGCGTATCGTCGGCCGGGCGAATGCGCGTATCGGCGTCGAGGCCGAGGACGTTGGCAAAGGCCGCGAGGGACGAGAGTTCCGCACCTTGCGCTTTCACGAGCGCGACGCGCGCTTGCGCGGTCGGCAGCTCCGCCGTCAGGAGATCCGCCGGCGCGGTCGTTCCGGCACGAATCTGCGCGCGCACCAAGTTCTCCTGCACTTCGTTCTGGTGCACGACCTGCACGGCCAGGCTCGTCGCCCGTTGCGCTTGCAGCGCGCTGTAGTATGCTTGCGCGACGCTGTAGGCAAGCGTCTGAAGATCGCGCTCGTAGGTGTCGGCCGCGCCGGTCTGCGTCGCCTTTGCCGAATGGATCTCTGCAATCACCTTGCCGCCGTCGTAGATGAGTTGCTTGACGTTCAGCGAGATGCCCTTGGAGACGAAGGCCCGCTGGCCCGAGCGGAAGGACGAGCCGCCAAAGACGAGCGCGCCGCCCGTTCGCGTTATAGACGCTTGACCCGTAACGCTCGGAAAGATCGCCGATTTAGCAAGATTGACCGGTACTTGGGCGAGCCGGTAGTTCGCACGCGCCGCCGCAAGCACGGGCGACGACGCCGCAGCGATCGCCAACGATTGCGCGAGCGTAACGCGCGGCGGTATCCCCGGACGCACTGTCGTCGCCGATACGCTCGGTGCGGGCTTACCGTATGCAGGATACGGCAGCGACGACGACGCGTTTGGGATCGGCGTCGGCGTCGCGGTGGGAGCCGGGAGCGTTTGCGCCGAGGCGATGGATGCGCTCAGAGCCGCAAGCGTGGCGGCCGCGGCCGCCACGACGAGGAATCGATACGGTATCACGGTTTCGTTCGGCGACCTCCGTTGACGGCTACCGTGCTGCCGTTTTGCAGCGCGTCGGGCCGCGTCGTGATGACGAGGGTTCCGGGCACGATTTTCGGGCTGCGAACTTCGGAGAGCGTCTCGGTTTGTAAGCCGACGGAGACGGGGACTTGTTCGGCTTTGCCCGCACGAACGATGAAGACGCTGGTGCCCGCGTCGCTCTGGGCCAGGGCCGAACGCGGAATCACGACGACACCATCGTGTCGCGCCGTTTGGATCGTGACCGAAACCAGCATACCGCCGCGCAGCAGATTACCAGGATTGGGCTGCAGGATGCGCGCCAGGTAGGAGAGCGTGCCCTGCGTCGGTACGGCGTTGACCGCAGCGATGCGGGCGGCAAACGTTCGCCGGCCGAGCGAGGTGGTGTCGAACGTTACCGGCGTTCCCGCATGCACGAACGAGAGATCTCGATCCGGCACGTTCACGTTCACCCATACTCGGTCGATCTTCGACACCTGGAGTACCGGAGTAGCGGGACCCGCCATCGCTCCGGGGTCCATGTAGCGCGCGGTGACGATGCCGGTAAACGGAGCGTAGAGCGCGGTTTGCGCGATTTGAGTGCGCAGCGTAGCGGCTTGCGCCTGTGCCGATTGCACCGCGGCGCGATCCGCCGCCGCGTTGGCGCTCGAAACGCCGGTGCTCTGGCGGTTTGCGAGGGCGCTGCTGTACTGGCTCTGCGCCGCGACGTAGGCCGAACGCGACTGTTCGAGTTGCAACTGCGAAACATATCCCTGCTTGAACAGCTGTGCATTTTGATCGTAGGTGAGCTTGGCGCTGGCCAGCGCGGCTTTGGCCGACTCGACCGCGGCGGAGGTCTGCGAGCGCGTGATGGGCACGCTCAGCGTGGAGCTCCGCGCGCGTGCCGCAGCTTGCGCGACGAGCGTTTGGTCTTGCGCGAGTTCCGCGCGAAACGTAGAGTCGTCGACCTTCGCAAGCAGCTGGCCGCGCACAACCGCGTCGCCGACGTTCGCATAGATCCCGACGATCGGCCCGGACTGTTGAAACGAGAGCGTCGACTCCTCGAGCGGCGCGATCTGACCGTCGAGCGTAGTATAGGTGGCGATGTTGCGCCGCTGCGCGGCGGCGACGTCCACGTTGAGCGCGGCCGGGCCGCGCTGCGATGCCCCGTGGGCACATCCGGCCAGCCCGGCGGCGGCGGCGAACGTAAATACGATCGCCAAGCGGTGATGCTGCATGGTACTCCTGTACGTGATCGAGGACGGCGTAGCGTTCCTTGGTTACTACGGCGCACCGGCCGGTTTGATTCAAGTACTAGGGCCTAAACCTTAAATCCGCCTGGTACTCAAGCAACCTGCTAGGGGAGCGCGCGCGCCGGCGACGTATTCTGTGGTGCCATGAGTGCGAAACTCGATATCGGTCGGACCTACAGCAGGCAGAGCCGCGTAGAGGAGTGGATGACGGCGGAAAAAGCCGGGAACAAAGGGGTCGACGTGTTGTCTACTCCGATGCTCGTCCAACTGGTCGAAGATGCTGCGATAGCATGCGTCGCCCCTGTGCTCGAAGAGGGGCAGATCACCCTGGGAACCCACGTGGATTTGGAGCATCACAGGCCGGTACCGGTCGGATTCATCGTCCGAACCGAAGTCGAGGTCGTCCTGGTTGACGGCCCGCGCGTCAGTTTCGCCGTCCAGGTTTTCGACGAACAGGAGCCCGTAGCCGAGGGGACGCACGAGCGCTACGTGATGGACCGGGCAAAATTTATCGCCCGGCTGCAGGATAAGCTCGCGTAATCCTGCCTCCGCGGGTTATACTGCAGGGGGGGCAATCTGCTCTCCCCGAAGGATTACAAAGGACTGTCTTTGGGTACCTTGTGGGCGGAACCCGAGCGCAGCTCGGCTCGTTATCGAGGATGCTCCCGGAGCGTCCGGGAGAGCCTAGGCAGCTGAGGTATCATTCTAATTAGTTAGGAGGAAACATTGAAACGACTGAGCACCGGAGTCCTAGCCGTGCTGTTCGCAGCCGGCCTCGGACTTAACGCGGTCGCCGCTCCGTCGAATCCTGCGTCGCATGGCAACGTTGGACCCAACGCGATAGCCCAGGATTCGACGGTCACGACGACTTCGATGGCCCCGCCGGCGGACTTCGGTTCCCCGCCGTCGGGCCAAATCCCGATCCTCTACAACGACCACCACGTCTACACCAAGCCGGACACCCTCAAGCAGGGTCGCGTTCTCGCGGCGCTGATCAAGAACGGAACGATCTTGATCCCGTTGCGCGCGATGTTCGAGCAGATGGGTGCCACGGTCAAGTACGACGCGGCTTCCAAGACGGTTGACGTAAGCAAGCCCGGAGCCGACGTCCAAGTGACCGTCGGAAAGCCGGAGGTCACGATTAACGGCGAGTCACGTCCTCTCGACGTCCCGCCCGAGATCTACCAGGGCCACGTCGTCGTCCCGGTCCGCGTCATCTCCGAAGGCATGGGTGCCTACGTCGAGTGGGTTCCCGACCAGCGCGTCGTTGTGGTACGGTACATCGTGCCGACCCCGATGCCGACGGCACCACCGCCGCCGCCAACGCCGATGCCGACCATGGCTCCGACGCCGACCCCGGCTCCGCCGGCTCCGACGCCGTACATGGACCGTTTCGTCGCGGGCGATTATATCTTCGCGCCCAAAGTCTACAACGAGTTCAGCCCTGGAAACACGGGCAAGCAAGGCGAAGGCATGTCGTACCGCCTCCGCGCTGCCATGGAGTTCAACCTCTTCAACCTCCCCTGGATGTTGGAAGGTGACTACCGGCAGTACAACTACCCGCACAACCAAGGCGTTGCCTCGACCGGCCCGGTAGCGGGCGGCGGCAACATCGGCGCGCAGTGCAGCACGCCGGGTAATCCGGCGTCGGGCGATCCTGGATGCGTCACCGCAATCGGCGGCCAGTTCCAGACCTTCGTTCCGGCGTTCACGGTGCGCGATTACGACTTCGACGGCCGCCTCGGCCTGAAGGTCGCCAATCCCCGCATCTATGTCGGCGTCGGCTACATGGCCCGCTCCGGCAACTACGGCTATCCGCGGCTCAACGGCGTCGGTTTCGGCGCGGAGAAGCTGCCGGATCTCAACCAGCCGTTCTCGGTCTACGGCAGTGTCTGGTACTACCCGAACGTGCGCGGCACGTGCGGCACCAACATCTGCCCGGGTGGTCCGTACACCCTGGCCTATAACATCCTGAAGTACGACATCGGCGGAGCGATCTCGTTCGGCAACAGCCCGGTCTTCCTAGACCTCGGCTTCCTTGGCGACCGCGGTCAGAACAAGTCAAACGCTCCGGTCAGCTTCACGCACAACGGCCCGTACTTGGGCCTCGGTATCAAGTTCTAGTCGCAATCGGCGACCGAACGCGAAAGCCCCCCGGCAATGCCGGGGGGCTTTCGTTTTCGGCCATTCGCGCTAGCCAGTCGGCAGAGCGGTCGGCACAACGCTTGGCGCAGCGCTCGGCGTACCGGCCGGCGCAAGCGTCGGGATCGGGGTTGGCTGCGGCGTATAGCACGGCACCGGTAGGATGTCGACCTGCGGGCTCTCGTTCCCGACGGGCGGCGCGGCCGGCGCCGGCAGCGGAACCGGCGTGAGCCCCGGCCCCGGCGACGGCGTTGAGGAGGCTAGCGGGAAGATCGCAAGCGCGGTCGCGCAAGGTGCCGGGGTCGCGAAGTAGTGCTCGGTAAAACCGTTCTTGATGTAACCGGCCATGAGTTTCCCGAAATAACTCTTGGGCCAGCGGCGCTCGATCTCGTGCATGTCGTCCCAGGCCTTCTCCTGAGCCGTTCTCGTGTAGATTTTCTCGTACGCCTGCATCGCCAGAAACCAGGCGCGCGGCAGCTGCGGGTCTTGCGGGTACTTGTGCGTCCAGTCTCGCAGCGCTTCGTCGGCGAAGCCTACGGATTGGATGATACCGGAATCGGTCGTATAGGCGCCCGCTCGAATAAAATCGTCGTGAAAGGTGTTGCCGATCCCTAAAAAGCTCATCTTCATGCGCCCAAAATACTCGTCACCCGGTGCCGAGATGCGCACCATGTGCTGTTGCTCTTGCTGCCATTTGGTGAGCTTGGGCGCCCTTTCGGCGGGTGAGGCAAGGCCCAAGCCGATCGTGCCGGCGGCGACGGCTAGTGCGGTGATGGATGTCAACGCGCGTTTCAAACTTTTCCCTACAGCCCTTTCTCGCAAGAGGAGATCTCTTGCCGTACAACGTTCTCTACGTGTTGTGAATTCCCTGAAGCGGCCGCGCGAGATTGCGGTCGCGGTGTTGCAGCTGCGCGCGCACGATCGCGAGGCGTTCCCGACCGTTTGGCCTTCGGTACTGCAGCGCATCGAACGCGCGGCGGCCTGCGGGGCGCGGCTCGTCGTCCTGCCGGAGGGCACGGTGCCCGCCTACGTCATCGGCTACGAACCTTACGACCCCTCCCGAACGGAGCGCGCGATCGAAGAACTCCGAGAGCTTGCGCGCCGCACGAGGAGCGTGATCGTCGCCGGTGCCACGCGGCAAGACGGCGGACGCCTGTATAACGGCGCGCTCGCGATCGACGGCGACGGGTCGGTTGCCGGCTGGGCCGATAAGCAGTTCCTATGGCACTTCGACCGGCAATGGTTCTCGGCGGGCGAGCGGTTGGAGCCGATTCGGACGCAGATCGGCACGATCGGCGCGCTGGTCTGCGCCGATGGCCGCATCCCGACGATCGCGCGCGCGCTCGTCGATCGCGGCGCCGAGATCCTCGTCATGCCGACCGCCTGGGTCTCGAGCGGCCGCAATGCGCACAGCCTCGAAAACGTCCAAGCCGATCTGCTGATTCGCGTACGAGCGAAAGAGAATCGCGTGCCGTTCGTCGCCGCTAACAAATCGGGCGTTGAGCGCGGCTGCGTGCTCTATTGCGGCAAAAGCCAGATCGTCGCGGCGGACGGAACTCTTACCGCGCTCGCATCGCAAGACGGCGACGATACGCTCGCGGCCAAGGTGGAACTCGGGCAACCCGCCGTGCAGCGAGCGCATCTGCCCGCGCCGTCCTCGCGTACGGGCTGCGTGCGCTCGATCCGCATCGCCATCTCGGCGATCGAACCCACCGCCGCAACGCCCGAACGATTGCGCATTCTCGAAGTTCAGGCATCGATCGCTCCCGGCGCCTCCGACGCGGCGCGCGCCGCGCTCGATGCGCTCGTTCCGACGGCGTTCGTTGACGATGCGGCGATCTTTGACCCCGCAGGAGTCGAGGTCTACCGGCGCGCGGGTTACCAACTGGCTGTCTGGGAGACGCGCGCCGACGCCGTCTGGCGGGACGAGGTGATGCGCGCGCGCGCGATCGAACTGCGCATGTACGTGGTGGCGATCGACGTCGAGCGGCGACGGGCGTGCGCAGCCGATCCCGACGGTGCGATCGTGTGCGGGACTTTCGACGGTTACGAACTCGCGAGTTTCACGCTCGATCCGTCACGCACCGCACAGACGCACGTCGCACCCGGCACGGACGTACTTGCGGGGCTCGAGCGCGCACACGATCTGGCCGAACGGAGGAACTGACGCATGCACGGATCGTGGCTGCGCGCGCTCGCCGGAGCGACGGCGCTGGCGCTCGCCGGAGCCGCCGCACGCCCGCCGGCCTCTCACCGCTTCGGAACGATCGCGCTAGACGTCGCCCGCATGCCGTACGTCGCGGGCAGCAGCATTCCCATCGGCGTCCGCAGCTCGAGCGATTCGTACGAACTATCGGTGATCGGCCCCGGAAGCATCGCCGCACACGATTATCTGGCTCCCGCCGCCGCGGTGCCGTTCGAGGCGACGATCGTCGCTACGAGCGCGAGTGCCGTGGGGATGGCTGCGCTGCGAATCGTACCCCCGCCAGAAGCCGCGGCTCCGCTTATCGCGGTCGCAACCTACGACGACGGCATCGTCTTGCACGACCCGCGCACGTTCGCGGTCGTGGGCATCGTGCCGACGCACGGAGCACCAGGCGGCGTCGCATTCGAACGCGACGGCACGATCGACGCGCCGATCACGACGGGGGACTCGCTCGTCTCGATTGCGCGCGTGCCATGGCGAATCCGAAGGCTCACGGGCGTCGCCTTCGGTAACGAAGTGCTCGAGGACCCCGCGCTGCACGCCGTCTTCGTGAGCGACCGGGATGCCGGCGGCGGGTACGGCGCGCTCACCCGCATCGCCGGCCGCAATATCCGCACGACGAGGACCGGCATCACGGCCGAGGGCCTCGCGCTGGATTCACAGCGCCAGATCGTATACGTCGGCAACGTCAACGATGCGACCGTCGCTGCCGTCGACGCGCGGACGATGCGGATCCTCCGCCGGTATCGTAGCGTTCCGCGCACCTTCGGACTGGCACTCGATGCCGCGGCGCAGCGGCTCTTCGTCGCGTCGAACACGAGCCCGTCGATGCGCGACGGCGGCGGCTACGTCGCCGCGATCGACGTGGGTTCGCCGCAGGGGCGCATCGTCGCGCGAAGCGCCCGCATGACGCTTCCGCTCGGCGTTGCCTTCGACCCAGGCACGCATTCCGTCTTCGTCACCGACGAAGGGGCCAATCTCGTCTACGTCCTCGACGCGCGTACGTTGCGCGCGACGCACGCACCGCTGCGCACCTGTTCGACGCCGTGGCTGCCGCACTTCGACGCACGCAGCAACCGTCTCTACGTTCCGTGCGCCCGGGCGAACGAAGTCGACGTCTTCAATGCCGCAACCCTGACCCGCGTGCGCGGCGCGCCTTTCCGAACCGGCGGCTTTCCGCTCGACGTCGCCGTTGGGAACTAAGGATCCGTGTCCGAACGTATTTCGTGCATGACGACGCTGCGCTGCGCCGCGTTCTTCTTTTCCGTCGCCGCTTTGCTCGGCGGCGCGCGCGCCGGAGCGTCACCCCTGCCACAGGCACCGCTGCCGGCCGCGCCTTTCCCGAAGATCGTGACCGACGCACCGGCGATCTCGTTCGTAGCCCCGGGCGTTACCTACGGTTTCTACGAGATGGTCACCGCCGACGGGCCGCTCGCGGTTCGCGTGGTCGCCGTCGACCTGCACGACCCGAGCGTCTCTCTGCAAACGGTACTCGCCTCCAACGAGCTGACCTCGAACGGCGAAACCGTCTCCGCTATGGCGCAGCGCACCGGCGCGGTCGCCGGCATCAACGGCGACTATTTCGATATCGGCGCAACCGATCAACCGACCAATATTCTCGTCGAGAACGGGAGCCTGCTGCATCTGCCCCGGCCTCGATACGCGCTTGCGGTCACGGCTCGGCGCACCGTCATCTTCAAGCAGTTCACCTTCGGCGCAACCTTACAGCTCCCGGACGGCACCTACGCCCAACTCGACGGCATCAACGCACTGCCTCCTCCCGAGGATGGAACCGCGATATTAACGCCCGAGTTCGGCCCGGTCGCACCCGAAGAGAATCTCACCTTGGCCGCGCTCGAACCGCTCGGCGGAACGCCGCCGTTCGCACGCTATCGCGTGACCGGCATCGCCGACAACACCGTAACGCAGCCTCCCGGTTACTATCTCGCCGTCGGCCTCGATGCCTACGGCACGGTCGGCGCTCTCGGCGCGGGCAGCACCATCGAGGCTGAAGACGATACGATGCCGTCGCTCGCCGGCGTCGTCGCCGCCGTCGGCGGAGGGCCGCTGCTCGTAAAAGACGGGAAGCCGTACAACGATCCGGACGGACCGTCGGGCGGCGGCTTCGCGGATCCGATACCATGCAGCGGGGCGGCCGTAACGGCCGCCGGCACGCTGCTGCTCTTCGAAGTCGACGGCCGCCAGCCAGCGCTCTCGATCGGCTTGACGCGCCCGCAGTTTGCCGCGCTCATGCTCGCGTTCGGCGCAACCGAGGGAATGGCGTTTGACGGCGGAGGAAGTTCGACGTTGGTCGCGCGCCGTTTGGGCTACGCCGCCGCCGTCCTGCGCAACGCGCCCTCCGACGGCAGCGAGCGCCCCGTCGCCGACGGCTTGTTCGTGTACAGCAACGCACCGCTGGGTCCGCCCGCGCGGTTGGCGGTTACGCCGCAGACGATCCGCGCGTTCGCCGGCGCGACGGTTCCGTTACACGTCGCCATCACCGATGCCGGCGGCCACCTTCTCGCTACGCTCGGCACTGCACGATTGCGCAGCCGGCCGGCGACGCTCGGCAGCGCGAACGCCACGGCGTTCGTAGCGGGCGAGACGCCGGAGACCGGCATCCTGCGCGTCGCGCGCGGCAACCTCTCAGCCGAGATTCCCGTCCGCGTCTTCGACGCGGCCGCGCGCGTCGAGATCTTCCCCCATACGCTCGATCTGCCGCCCGGAGGGCGCGCGCACCTCGTCGTGCGAGCCTACGACCGCCGCGGTTATCCGATCGCTCTTCCCGAGCTTGTGGCCTGGAACGCGAGCGCGGGACGCGTCAGCGGCGACGGCCTCTTCGTTGCCGGCTCGCACGACGCGGTCGTGACCGCGCGCCTCGGAGCGAGCGTGGCCGACGCGCGCGTCTTCGTCGGCCAGCACGAGCGGCCGTTGCATATTGCCGCGAGCATCCGCTTCAAAACATATCCGCGAGGCGATCCGGGCGGACTGGCGCCGGGCACGCCTTGCCCCACATGCATAGCCCTGCGCTACGATTTCACAGGCGGCGAACGTGCCGCATATATGGCCGGACCTATCGCGCTCCCCGCCGGAACCATCGGCTTGCACTTGAGCGTGCTAGGCGACGGCAACGGCGAAGTGCTGCGCGCGGCGTTCGCGAGCGGAGCGTACGGCCGCGCGCTCGTCACCGTCGCGCGAATCACCTGGACCGGTTGGCGGAACGTCTCCGTGCGTCTTCCGCCTAGCATCCAGGGAGCGGCAACGCTGCAGTCGTTGTACGTCGTCAGTGAGTTCGGCGGCGCCCCAGTCGTCGTCGCTGGCAGCATCGCCATTCGCGACGTTCGCACGATCCTGGCAGGCAGCGGTCCCTCTCCCAGGAACTAGTGTGCTGAACCATAATTGGCGTGACATGTGGGCATGTCACGCCAATTATGGTTCAGCACATTAGTGCGGCGATGAGTTTTGATTCGACGGCTCCCCGCGCGCTCGATACCGCCTCCGCACGCGGAGCCGTCTATGCCGACATTCGTTTCGAGGTCGCGCGTACCGAGCGTATCGAGGTACGCAACGGCGTCGTCGCAACGCTCTCGGACTCCACCAGCCGCGGGTATGGCATTCGCGCGCTCGTCGACGGGACGTGGGGCTTTGCGGCCGCGTCCGATACGAGCGATGCCGGACTGGATCGCACCGCGGCACGTGCCGTCGAGATCGCTAAGGCCGGCGCGGCGATTGCCCGCCGCCGGCTCGGCGAAGCGCCGCCGAAGGCGTACGCCGACGTCTTCGCGACCCCGGTGCATCGCGATCCTGAAGACGTGCCGCTGAACGATCGCGTCGCCCTTCTGCTCGAAGCCGAACGCCTGCTGCACGCCGGCCCCCAGATCGGCGTGGGGCGCGCCTGGATCGATCTATGGCGCACCGACAAGTATTTTTACAGCACGATCGGCTCGAAGATCGAACAATCAATTCGCCAGACGGGTTGCGGGCTGCAGGCGCTGGCCGTCGGCAACGGCGACGTACAGACGAGAACGTTTCCGGGCGATATCGGGCTCTACGCATCGGGCGGATGGGAGATCGTCGAACGCGCCGCCCTTCGAGAGAACGCATCGCGCATCGCCGAAGAGGCGATCGCGCTCCTTTCGGCGCCCCAGGCGCCCAGCGGCGTAACCGACCTCGTCTTAGGCGGCTCGCAGGTCTCCTTGCAGATACACGAATCGTGCGGCCATCCGGCCGAACTCGATCGCGTGATGGGCTGGGAGGCTAATTTTTCCGGCGTCAGTTTCCTCGAACTCGACCAGATCGACAAGCTGAAATATGGCTCCGAGATCGTCACGATATCGATCGACAACACCATGCCCGGCGGCATGGCGACGGTGGGTTATGACGACGAAGGCAGCCGGAGCGTACGCTCGGATATCGTTCGCGACGGAGTGCTGGTCGGATACGAGATGAGCAACGATACCGCGCGGCTCATCGGGCGTGAAAGCAATGCATGCGTGCGCGCGGAGAGCTGGCAATACGTACCCATGATCCGCATGTGCAATTTGAGCCTGCGGCCGGGCGAGATGTCTTTCGAGCACCTTTTCGACGACGTGCGCGACGGAATCTACATGGAGAGCAACCGCTCGTGGTCCATCGACGATCACCGTCTGAACTTTCAGTTCGGTTGCGAGATCGCGTGGGAGATCAAGAACGGCAAACGCGGTCGCCTCTTGAAAAATCCCACGTACGGCGGGATCACCCCCGCGTTCTGGAATTCGTGCGATGCGGTCGCCGACGCCGCATCGTGGGTTGCGTGGGGAACGCCGAACTGCGGCAAAGGGGAACCGATGCAGTCGGGCCGCACGACGCAAGCCGCCTCGCCGGCACGTTTTCGCGGGGTACGCGTCGGAGTGGGGTACGGTGGATAGAGAGCAGCGGGAGGATCTCGCGCGGCGCGTCCTCGCATTCTCCCACGCCGATCAAACCGAAGTTCTTCTCGTCGACCGGGAAGCTTCGCTCTCGCGGTTCACGCACGACGCGATCCATCAGAACGTCGCGAGCGCCGACCTCTCGATCGCCGTTCGCGCGATCGCCGAAGAGCGCACCGGTGTAGCCCGCACCAACGTACTCGACGAGGCGTCGCTGCGCGACGTCGTAGCGCGCGCGCTCGCTATCGCTCGGCACGCACCGGCCGACCCCGAACAGCCCGCACTTCCGGTCGGTGCGCCGCCGCCCGCTCCGGCGGAGGCTTTCGCCGAGGCTACCGCCCGCGCGACGCCCCAGCTTCGTGCGCAGATCTGCGAGGATATCTTCCGCGCCGGCGAAGCCGGCGGGCTATGGGCCGCTGGATACGCAGCGACCGAACGCGGCGGCATAACGGTCGTGAATTCGAACGGAGCGCGCGCGTCGTTCGACGGTTCGGATGCCGCTGCAAACGTCAAAATGAACGGCGGCGATTCCAGCGGCTTTGCCGAAGCCTACGACACCGACGTGCGACGCCTCGACGGGACTCTGCTCGGCGCGATCGCCGCAGGCAAGGCCCGCGAATCCGCGCATCCGAGGGACGTCGAACCTGGTCCCTGGACCGTGATCCTCGAACCAGCCGCCTTCGGCGAGCTCTTCTCCTATATCGCCGATCACTTCTCTGCGCTCTCGTTCGACGAGGGCTCGTCGTTCCTCAGCGACGGACTCGACCGCACGTATCTTGGTGAAAACGTCACGATTACCGACGACTACGCACACCCGCTGGCGCCCGGCATGCCCTTCGATTTCGAGGGCTTCCCGACCAAACGTCTGGCGCTCGTCGAGCACGGCGTCGCCCGTGCCGTCGTCACGGACAACTACTGGGCGCACAAACTCGGCCGCGAGAACACCGGGCATGCGCTCCCGGCCCCGAACGCGTCGGGACCGCAGGCCCGGAATCTCGTCGTCTCTGCCGGAAGCAAGAACGCCGCGCAACTCATTGCCGAGACCAAGCGCGGTCTGCTCGTTACCCGCTTCTGGTACATTCGCACCGTTGACCAAAAAAAGGCGATCGTTACCGGCATGACCCGCGACGGAACGTTCCTCATCGAAAATGGGAAGTTGACGGGCGGCGTGCGCAACATGCGCTTCAACCAAAGCATTCTGGAGGCGTTGTGCCGTTGCGAGTTTGCAAGCGAGTTGTCTCGAACCGGCGGCTACTCCTATTCGGTCGTCGTCCCGGCGGTGAAGATCGAGAACTTCACGTTCAGCAGCGGAACGGGCTTCTAGCAGGTTGCGGAAAAACCCGCGGTCTCCGGATCGGGCCCGAATGTTCCGTCGAAACGAGGAGCGATGAGGAAGCAACGCCCGGGTTCGAGACGGCGGCGGGGGTCTTTCCGCAACCTGCTAAGAGACTGTCGGAGCTAAGCGCCGGCGCGGTAGCGTATGGCTAGCCGGACGGTGCCGGCAAGGAAGATTGCCATGCCGATCCAGAGCACGAAGAACGATGGCGCCGAGACCACGACTATCGAGGGATAGGAGGCGATCTTCGCGGTCAGGTTAAGGCCGCCGATCGACCGGCTGGAACCGTCGGCGACGATGCCGATGCCGCCGGGCAGCACCTGGTCCCCGCTCGTCGAGACGGCGAAGAGCACCGCCGGTAGGCCGTCGAGCGGCGGGTTGGCGTGCAGTTGCGCCGCCTGCTGCACGGAAAACAGCACGGCCTTGACTTGCCGCGCCGCCGCCGGCACGGCAAAGCTGTCGAACGGCACCGTCATTCCAGCGATCGTCGTCGACTGCGCCATCAGCAGAACCGGCGACAAGAAGACGCTGTTGGTCGGCTGCGTGATCGTGAGATGGTTGCCGCGCGCATCGCGTACGCTGACGTGAACCACCGATCGCGGACGCTGCCAAAGAATGAAGCCTCCGACGTAACGGCGGCGATTCGGCGGGATCGCTACCTGCACCGCGCCCGCGCGGCGCAGATCCACCGTTACGCTGCCCGTGCCGGCGTGATCGGATTGCAGGAACGGGAAGACGAGCGAGCCGCCGAGGTCTGCGTCGTGGACGGTCGAGCCGGGCGCACCGACGACCGTATGCGGTCCGGGTCCGAGCAGACCGCTCGCGATACCTGCGAACGCAACGACGCCGGCGCCCAGCAACAGTAGCGCCGCCGCCCCGGTGAGGCCGGGCCGGGAGCGCCGGAGCGCCTGCATCCGAAAGAGCGCGTACGCGATCGACGCCGCAACGATCGCGTTGTACCAACCATACTGGTAGACGGCCCTGCCCGGCCAGATTTCCTGGATGGCGACCATGACGACAGCGGCCCCCGCTGCGAAAAGCAACGAGCCCACGAACTACTTCCTCCGCAGGAGCGGCCGAACGGCTGCGACCATCTGGTCGTAGGTGAGCGGCCCGTCAAAACCGCGCTCGACGATGCCGGCCGGATCGATGACGATCGTGGTCGGCAGACCTAGGGCCGCATAGACGCGCCCGTACTGCTGATCCTCGTCGAGCAAGACGGGGAAGTGGATGCCGAGCGAATCGGCAAAGGCTCGCGCCCGGCGCGCGGATTCGCCCTGATTGACGCCCAGCACGATCACGTTGCGCGATCTGTAGGCGGCGTAAAAGCGCTGGAGATCCGGCATCTCGAGGCGACACGGCGGACACCACGAAGCCCAAAGATTCATGAACACGATGTGCCCGCGATACTGCGCCAACGAGCCTTGCTTGCCATCGAGCGATCGCACCTCGAAGCTCGGAGCTCTATGGCCGGCAAGCGCTGCCGGACCCGCAGCATGGGGTGGGCCGTTACGAAAATAGCCTGCTACGACGATCGCCGCCACCAGCAAGCCCGCCACCCAGTAGATCCACGTGAGGCGTTTAGTCACCAATCTCCTATCGGCGCTGCCTAGGCCACTCACCTTCTTTGCGCCACGAGCGCCGTAGGTAAGCCCCTTCCTGCGGCGAAACCGCGATGCCGTGCCGGCTCAGATCCTCGACGGTCGCGCTGTCGCCAATGATTTGCGCGCCGAACTCACCGCCCGTAGCGCGGCGCTGCGCGTGCTTGGGATCCATCCGCGGCTAGCGGTAATACTGGTCGGCAAGGACGTATCCTCGCTTGCCTACGTTCGTAACCTCGTCAAGACCGGCGAGCGAATCGGCATCGCGATACAAATCGACGAGCTGCGCGAGGACGCGACTGCGCCGCAAGTTCGCGCGCATCTGGAACGCCTTCAGGACGATCGTACCGTTCACGGCGTCATCCTCCAGCAACCGTTGCCGCCCCATCTCTCGATACGCAACGTCGCCGACGCGATGCCGATCGAGAAAGACGTCGACGGAACGCATCCGGTAAACCAAGGGAACTTGGCATTCGGCAGCGGCTCGGAGTTCGTGCCGGCGACGCCCGCCGCCGTCATGCTGTTATTGGAACGCAGCCGGCACTGGCCGTTGCGCGGACGCCGAGCGGTGATGATCGGCCGCTCGATCGTCGTGGGTGCGCCGGTCGCCATGCTGATGCTCGCCCACGATGCAACCGTCACCATCCTGCACAAAGAGTCGGCGGCTCTGCAGCCCTACGTGCGCTTGGCCGAGGTGGTGGTGACGGCCACCGGCGTTCCGGGATTGATCGGAGGAGCCGACATCGCTCCGGGTGCGACGGTCATCGACGTCGGAACGACCGTGGTCGCGGGCACGCTGCGCGGCGACGTGGATTTTGCTTCGGCCGTTGCGGTCGCCGGCGCGATAACGCCCGTACCGGGAGGAGTCGGACCGCTCACCAACGTCGCGCTGCTGCGCAACGTTATCGAGGCGGCTTCCCGATCTGCAGGTCTTCGTCCAGGAATTGCCCGAGCGCAGCCGCAAGAGTGATGCGAATGTACGATGACCTCTCAGCCTATCTGGAAGCGGTGCATCCGGAGCCGGATCCGCTGCTGCTGGAACTCGAACAGTACGGCCGCAAAGAGGATATGCTCGGCGTGACGCGCCCGGTCGGCCGGCTGCTCTCGGTACTGGTTCACTGCATGCAGGCCAATCGCATTCTCGAGATCGGCACCGCGTACGGGTATGCCACCCTATGGATGGCGCTAGCCTTACCGCCTGCCGGGCGGATCTGGAGCTTCGACCCCGACATCGAGCGCACGGAGGTCGCGCGCTCGTATTTCGACCGCGCCGGCATCTCCGATCGCATCGAGATCATCAACCAATCGGCGCTCCCCGTATTGCCAACTTTCCCGCAACGCAACCTCGACATCGCCTTCATCGACGGCGAGAAGACCGAGTACGAGGCGTATCTCGAACTCTGCGCGCCGCTCCTCAAACTCTCGGGGCTGATCGTCGTGCACAACGTCTTGCTGGGCGGCCGAGTTGCACGCAAACCGGCGCGCGGCGACGATGCGGCGGTCGTCGCCATCCGGCGTTTCAACGAGGTCTTCCTGAGCCGTCCCGATCTGGATGCGACGATCATTCCGCTGGGCGGCGGAACGGGTATCGGGGCTCGCAAACGGTGAACCCGCCGGGCGCGGCGGAGTTCAAGAGCGCGATGCGCCGCGTACCCACCGGCGTAACCGTCGTAACCAGCCTGCGCGAGCACGAACCGCGCGGCGCGACCGTAAGCGCGTTTGCCGGCGTCTCGGCCGATCCGCCGAGTGTGCTGATCTGCGTCAACCGCGAGGCGCGAACCTACCTCTTCATAGCAGCGTCGAAGATCTTTTGCGTCAACGTCTTGAGCTTGAATCAGCGCGATCTGGCCGAACGCTTCTCCGGCCAGCTGCGTGACGATCAATTCGATGGTATCGCATACCGTACCGAGGCGACTGGCGCGGCCGTCCTCGACGGAACGATCGCGTATTTCGACTGCGAGGTGATTGAAGAGCTGCGGGCCGGTTCGCATTCGATCTTCGTCGGGCGCGTACTCGCTTGTTCCGGGCACGCCGAAAGCCCGCTCGGATACTTCGACGGCGCGTTCCACGACTTTCAGGTTCGCGGCTAGGCTATGCTCCTCGAGCACTTTGCGGTCGGTCCGCTCGCTTGCAACTGCACGATCGTCGCCGATGAGCGTAGCGGCGAAGCTCTCGTCGTGGACGGCGGCGACGGCATCGACGAAGTCGTCAGACGCCTAGCCGCCGGCGGCCTGCGCGCGACGCACCTGCTGCATACGCACGCCCATATCGACCATATCGGCGACCTCGGGCGCCTGCGCGAGCGTACGGGCGCACGTGGCTTCCTGCACCCGGCCGATCTGCCGCTCTATCGTACGCTCGCGCTGCAAGCGCGTTGGATCGGCTTGGCCGCGGCCCCGGCGGTCGTGGAGCTCGACGGCGATCTCCATGACGGCGACGTGCTGCGCCTGGGCGACGGGCGCATCTCCGTACTCCACACCCCGGGTCATACGCCCGGCAGCGTCTGTTTCGAAATCGCCAACGGACCGGCGACCACGATCCTTTCCGGCGACACACTCTTCGCGGGCTCCATCGGGCGATGGGATCTAGGCGGCACCTCGATGGAGGATATCGTGTCGTCGATCCAGCGCAAACTCATGGGCTACCCGGACGACGCGCCGGTGATCCCAGGCCACGGCCCCCTCACGACCATCGGCACCGAACGCCGCACCAACCCCTATCTGCTCGGCCGCTAACCAGCCTCAGTGCAGTTGGATGACGATCTTGCCGTCGCGAGCGGGAGCTTGCGGCGTAGACGACTGCTGCACGGGCGCGGGGCTCCGCGGCACGGGAATGGCGGCGTAGTCCGGGACCGCACCCGAAGCGACTTTGCGACGGTAATCGTCGATCGCTACGTGCAGCGCTTCGAGCGCGCGCTGTGGGTAATCTTTTTTCTTCTCGGGATACCCTCCGAGCTCGTCTTCGATCTCGCGCTCGCTCAGGCGCGCTGCTTCGTCGATGGTCTTTCCCCGGACGAGGTCCACGACCAAGCTGCACGTTGCGGTGCCGAATCCACAGCCGGTCGTGAAATACGAGATCTCCTCGACGATCGCTCCCGGTCCGATCTTCAGAAAGAAACTATACATATCGCCGCACGAATCGCTGAAATATTCACCGCTGGCGGTCGGGTGATCCATGGTGCGAAAACCCGCGCGCTCCTCGACTAAACGCTGAAACTTCGGGAAATTCAAGGCATTAAATCCTTCTCAAAGATACCCCGCATTAGGGACGAACCGGATCCACTTGGAGCTCGAAACGGCACCGGTCGCCGCCGGTTGCGAGCGAATCGGTCTGCACGTGCCGGCCGCCGATCGTCCAATCGATGACGTTGTGGATCACCGAGCACACTTCGGGATTCTCCTTGGCGACCTCGGAGTACGGGCAGTTGTGCTCCTGCAGCGCGAAGCCGCCGTCGATCGAATCGTACTCGGCTACGACCCCCTGCTCGCGCAGCATGCCGGCGAGCTGCGCGACTTTCCCTTCGGCGTCGGGCGCCGTCATGCGGTCGCGTGCCTTCTCGGTCGCGCGCTTGGCGATGCCGTCGAAGACGTCGCCCACCGCCTCCGGTCCGAAACGTTCGCGCACCTCGCGCAGCACCGCGCCGAGCATCTTGTCATACTGCTGCGGGAAGATCTTCTCGGCTTCGGGCGTAAGCGAAAACTCGTAGGTCGGCTTGGTCGGTCCCCGCCGAACCGAGCGCTCGACGACGAGGCCATCGCGCTCAAGCACGACCAGCTGCTGGCGAATCGCGTTGGGCGAAAGACCGAACACCTTGGCAAGGTCTACAGCGGAGGCCGTACGGCACTGGCGCAGCTCCGCCACGATCTTTCCGCGGGTCGTCTGGAAGAAACGGTCGGCTTGCATATCTAACCCGATACTACCATGGAAACACTAGATAGTCCAGGTTTTCCTTGACTTTCCGCCGCCGCATCCGATAGGATAGACCTGCGCCCACTCTGCAACATCGAAACGTCACCCACATTCAAAGGAGCCAGCGTGTCCGAGCCGGGACTTCGCATCAACGATCTGCGCGCAAGCGTCGCGGGCAACGATATTCTCAAGGGCATCAACTTGACGGTCGAGCCCGGCAAGGTCCACGCCCTGATGGGCCCCAACGGCAGCGGCAAATCGACGCTCGCCTTCTCGCTGAGCGGCCATCCCGCTTACGTGGTTACGGGCGGCACGGCGACGCTCGACGGCGAGAATCTTCTCGGCCTTCTGCCCGATAAGCGCGCCAAAGCCGGCCTCTTCCTCTCGTTTCAGTATCCCGCGGCGATCCCGGGCGTCAAGGTGGCGAACTTTCTGTACGCCGCGCGCCAAGCCGTTCGCCCCGGCGATCTGACGCCCGCGAAGTTCCGCGCGCTGCTCGTGGAAAAGATGGAACTGCTCGACATGGACCCGACGTTTTTGGGCCGCTACCTGAACGACGGTTTCTCCGGCGGCGAGAAAAAGCGTCTGGAGATGCTCCAACTCGCAGTGCTCGCACCGCGCTACGCGATTCTCGACGAGACCGACTCCGGGCTCGACGTCGACGCGCTTCGGGCCGTTGGCGAATCGGTGAGAGCGATGCGCGAATCCGGCGAAGGACGCGCGACCGGTTTCCTCATCATCACGCATTACCCGCGCATCCTCCATCACGTCAAGCCCGACGCCGTTCACGTGATGGTCGGCGGCCGCATCGTCAAGCAAGGCGGCGCGGATCTCGCCGAACTGATCGAACGCGATGGCTACGACAAGATTCGCGAAGAGATCGAAGCGGTTGCCTAGTTCGCTTGCGGCGCCCGTCCTTGGGATCGCCCCCGAGAACGCAGAGGCACTCGTCCAACGTTTCGAAACGTCGCCGCTCTTGCGCGCGGCCCGAAGCGAAGCGCTTGCTGCGTACTTCGCGCTGGCGTCCGGCCGCGCTCCGGCCGGGCGCTATTGGAAGATCGACCTCGATGCTTTGGACCTCTCGCGGGTCGAGGTGCGCGCCGAAGCCGCGCCTCCGCGCATCGCCGCAACGCTCTCGCGCGGCGCGATTGCATGCGACCTGCCGACCGCTCAGCGCGTGCATCCGCAACTCCTCGAGCGCGCGCTCGGAACGGCGGTCAGCGCGCGAACGAGAAAGTTCGCGTCGCTCGCAACCGCGTTCGGCAATACCGGCGCGTTCGTATACGTCCCAGCCGGCGTCTCCGTCGACGACCCGATCGAGATCGCATACGCCGCCGGCGAGACCGCGCTCTTCCCGCACACGATCGTACTGGCCGAAGCTGACGCCCGCTGCACGGTGATCTGCACTCTCGAGGGCGGCACTGAAGGCTCGTTCGTCTGCGGCATCGATGAGATCGTTACCGGCGAACGCGCGAGCGTCTCGTTTGCTTCCGTGCAGACGCTGGCACTCGGCGCGCGTTCGATCTTCACGCGCGCCGCCCGGCCGGGCAAGGACGCGCACCTCGCCTGGGCGATCGCCGAACTGGGCGCGGATCTGTGCGCGAGCGCGGTCGAGATCGAGATCGAGCAGACCGGTGCCGACGCGCAAATCGCCGCCATCTTCTGTCCGAGTGGCGACCAGCACGTCGACCTCGTCACGACCGTCGATCACAAGGTCGGCCAGGCTCGCTCGGAGACGATCGTGAGATCGGCCGCGACCGGCCGCGGGCAGGCGCGTTACCTCGGCAACATCAGCATCGCCGCGCACGCACAAGGCAGCGACGCATCGCTGCGTGACGACGCACTACTGCTCTCGAAAAAAGCGCACGTCGATTCGGTCCCGGCACTCGAGATCGCCGCCAACGACGTCAAAGCCTACCACGGCGCTACCGTAGGAGCGCTCGACGAAGAGCAGATCTTCTATATGACCAGCCGCGGCATCGAACGCGACGAGGCCGAGCGCATGATCGTCCTCGGATTCTTCGAACCGGTCATCGATCGCTTCCCCACGCGAGAGTTGCGCGAGCGGATACGCGCGGCGCTTCAAGCGAAGGCGGGCTGACGTGCGCGCTTGCGTAGCGGACGACGCCTCGAAGCTCGCGCGCATCGTCGGCGATTTCCCAATCCTGCGCGAACGCACGGTGCGGGGCCGGCGTCTGGTCTATCTGGACTCCGCCGCCACCTCCCAAAAACCCCAGTGCGTGATCGATGCGTTGGTGACGTACTATTCCACCTACAACGCCAACATCCACCGCGGCGTCTACGAGATCGCCGCGCGCGCGACTGATGCCTTCGAAGACGCCCGCGCGAAAGTTGCGCGTTTCGTCAACGCCAATCCGCGCGACCTGGTGTGGACGCGCAACACGACCGAAGCCATCAATCTGGTCGCCCACTCGTGGGGCGGCGCGAACATCAAGCCCGGGGACGTCATTCTCGTCACGCAGTTGGAGCACCATTCCAACCTCGTGCCGTGGCAGGAGCTGGCGGCGAAAACCGGCGCGCGCCTAGCCTACGTACCGGTCGACGACCGCGGCCTGCACGTCCTCGACGACCTGGACGATCTGTTGGACGGCGTCAAACTCGTTGCGCTCTCGCACGTGAGCAACACGCTGGGTACGATCGCGCCGCTCGACGTCATCGTGCCCAGAGCCCACGCGGCCGGCGCGGTCGTGCTGGTCGACGGAGCGCAGGCGGCACCGAACATGCCGGTCGACGTGAAAGCGCTCGACGTCGATTTCTACGCGTTCAGCGGTCACAAGATGTGCGCGCCGACCGGCATCGGCGCCCTTTACGGCAAACGCGCCCTGCTCGAGGCGATGCCTCCCTTCCTCACCGGGGGAGACATGATCCGGACGGTGACCTACGAAGGCGCGACCTTTAACGATCTGCCATGGAAATTCGAGGCCGGAACCAGCAACATCGCCGGAGCGATTGGGTTCGGCGCGGCCGTCGAGTACCTCTCGCAGATCGGCATGGAATGGGTCCGCGAACACGAGCGTTCGCTTGCGAGCTACGCATTCGAACGTTTGCGCGAACTCGAGCCTCGGGGGCTGGTGGTCTACGGACCGCGCGACCCCGACCTCGTCGCCGACGTTATCTCGTTTAACTACGCGGACATTCATCCGCACGACCTGGCCTCGATCCTCGACGGAGAAGGGGTCTGCATCCGGGCCGGTCACCATTGCACGATGCCGCTCATGGAGAAGATGGGCTGGCCCGCAACCGCGCGCGCGTCGTTCTATATCTACAACACGAAGCAGGACGTCGACGCGCTGATCGACGCCCTCGGAAAAGCGGCAGCCATATTCAAGATCGGCCGGGCCGGCGTGGCCGGTGCTCTCGACGGCTAGCGCGAAACGCTGGGCACGATGGACGACTTCTACCGCGACTACATCCTCGATCATTACCGCAACCCGCGGAACTTCGGACATCTCGAACATCCGGACGTCGTCGCGGAGGATACGAATCCGCTCTGCGGCGACCGGATCCGCATGGAGCTTCTGGTCGACGCAAACGGCACCGTCGCCGACGTGCGCTTCTTCGGCAAGGGCTGCGCCATCAGCCAAGCCTCGGCGTCGATGCTCACCGAGTCGGTCAAAGGTCGCCCGCTCGCCGACGTCGCGCGCCTGACCAAAGAGGCCGTGCTCGAAAACGTCGGCATCGGCATCAGCCCGACTCGCCTCAAGTGCGCGATGCTCGGCTTGAAGGTTCTCAAGACCGCAGCCGTCGGCCAACTGGCAAGCTGGCCCGACGAAGATTAGCCGTTCCGCTATGACTGGATTCAAGCATCGGCATCAGCGATCTGGAGCCCGCGATCGCATCGCTGCTGGCCTCAGCGTACGTCGAGAGCGTGGTTCTCCGTCCTGCTCGGTGCCGCGCCCAACCGGCCCTCCCGTCACCGTACCGGCGGTCGGCGTATCGCGCTACATGGCAACGACGGGCCCTATGACGCGGCACGCGGCGCACGCCTGTGGGAACGGTACGAATACACCGCAACAAGGATACGAAAGGTTGTACGCCGATCTGAACGCCGATTCACGCACTGCCCAAACCGTACCGTACGTAACGGGCATCACCTTGGCGAACTGAGAGATGCGCATTGCGGGATACGTCATACTGATTGCGAGCTCGCTTTTTCTTATATTGTTCGTCATGGCCGAACTCGGCGGCGGACATGTAGGCATACTGCCGTTCTTCATCTCGGTTTTTCTCGCCGCTTTGGGATGGAGCTTCGTCAAGTCTGGAAAAGCAATCATACAAGTGCAGGTACCGGCCGGCGGAATCACGGAGCCGGCGACGGTAGAGATGCCGATGTTCCCGGGGATAGCGATGGTCGTAGCGCAGCAGAACGCGCGGGATTGGCGACGCGTGCTGTACATCGCCGGCGGTTTCATGGTCGTTTTCGCCATAATCGGTGCGCTGATCGACCTATTGGATGCGACTCCGGGAGAGGGTGCCACAATGTTAGGCGCCTTCGGGAGCGTCGGTGTGGCGACCGCCGTGATGATTACCGGAATCTCCTGGCTGGTGATGCGACTGCCGCTGAGGCGCGACCTACGCACCGCACACTACCTGCGAACGACGGGCCCCATGCAGGTCGTGGCGATTCCGTTTTCGAGCGGCGCAACGTTGCGGCTGGCCGACCGCGCGTTCCTCATGAACGGTACCGCTGTGATACGCGCTCTCGGTAGCGTCAGTCGGGGAACTGTAGATTACTCTGCGCACGGCCACGTGATCTTGGCGGCATGGGATAGCCAGGGCCGTAAAGTGTACGGCGCACCCGGCTATAACGTAGAACTTGGCGTGTGACCAGAGATGTGCGGCGGCGGAGCACGCCTACTGGACGAAAGCCGTGCTGGTGTGCGGCTTTTAACGATTTTTATTCGTAGGCGTCTGCCGAAGGGTAATCATCACCGTATCAGGGCTTGATCGCGGTCTTCGCGGTGATGATGCCGCCCGAGACGGTGAAGGTGATGAAGTACTCGCCCTTCGATGTCGCGAGATCCGCATCGACCTTATAACTCCCGTCGGCGTTTCGGCGCTGGCTCAGGCTTTGGATGCGCGTGCCGGAACCGATAAACGCGGACTCGGTCGGCGAGCCGCTGGCCAGCATCGCTGCGGCGGCGCCCGTGTCGCCGCGTTCTAGCGCATCGATATAACGCTCTACGAGCCGCTCGGCCGGGCCGAGACTCGGCGGCGCGGTCGTCGATGCAGCACTGGGCACGGTATGCGGCTCGGGCACGATCGTCCGCTTGGGAACCGGAGCCGGGCTCGGAGGCTTGATCGCCCGCGCGTTCACATGCCTGCGCGCCGGTACGGGACTAGGGCGCGCGCTCGGCAGCGGGCTCGGCAGGGGGCTCGGCGACGCGGAGGGCTTTGGGCTGCTGGTGCTGCTTGCCGTCGGATGCGGCGTCGGATGCGGCGTGGGACGCGAGGTGGCGACGGCGGTGGGGCTCGGCGTGGGGCGCGGCGCCGGAAGCGGCAACGGCAGCGCGGCAGCGGTTGCAGCCGAGGTCGGTTCGACGGTCGGCAAGGCGCTTCCGCGAGTCGATGCCCGCCCGAGAAAGTGCGCGAGCGCGCCGCCAAAAAACAGACCTACGAGCACGACGATAATGACGGCCGGAATCAACGGGAACTCTCCACCGCCCGAACCGCGTCCCGGCGCGGAATCGAAACCGCTGCGCCGGCGCCGCCGCGGCGTATCGCTCATGGCTCGCGCAGCCGCCGGGAGATACCGTCGATCAGATCCCGAGGCAAGCGCGCGATGAGATCCGGCTCCCGTTCGACGAGCGCGACCGTCGCTTCGCGCAGCAACCCCGGATTATCTCCGGCATAGCGCAGCAACGCCGCTATCGCAGCCGCCTCGCCGCGCTCGATCCCTTCGAGCGTCGTCCCTGCCGCCTCGACCGCATCCTCGGACGATTCGCCGCGCCGGCGAAACGCATCGAAAATCGCTTCGCGCAGCGCCGCGCGGCTATTGGGCGGCAGCGTGGGCTCGCTCTGCGCCAACGCTCGGGCTAACGCGCGTTCGTCCATTCTTGCGATGAATCTCTCCGCCCCCTCAACGATATCGGTACGGCACGACTTCCCGAATACGGACATTGGCAAGGTCGTTACTCCCCGGCAGCAGGCGGCTCCTCGAAATTCGCCCAAAACTCTCGGGTCGTGATATGCGTCAGGGTGCCCCTCGATCTTCACGCCGTCACACGCACGGGGTCGGCCGCCTTTGCCTGCTGCACGCCGCTGCGCGTGCGGCACGTGGTCGCGCTGGCCGTGCGCGAAGCGATCGGCGCGCGAGCCCCGCGCGAGACGTTCCAGCGAAGCCTCCGCGCGACGCTCGACGGTCTCTCCGGCGGCCGGTACGCCGTCCATATCGACGGCCGGCGCGTCCGAGACCCCGAGGCCGTCGTCGTCTGCGATGCCGTCGCGCAGGTTCGCTTCTATCTTCCCCACACGTCTCGCGCTACGGTACGCCGTCCTGAACCAGCACGCCCCAAACGCTGACCCTCCGGCTCCGCCGCCTTCGAACCTCGCCCTCGCCGCCCGCGCGGGGCGCCTTCTCGTTCGTCGCTGGCCGCTATACGCTGCGGTAAGCGCAGCGGCGCTCGCGATCCAAACTGCCGTACACTATGCGTTGCACGCGGTGGTCGCCGACGCAGTAGCCACCCTGCTCGTCGGTCCGGTCATCGTCGCGATCACCAACGTCAACGTCGCGGCCGACAGCGCTCTCGAGAACGGGCCGGACGAGCCCAACTGGCCCGCACGCTGGGAGCGAGTGCTCGAACGCTTGTGGGCCGTCATCGCGATCGACTCGATCATCTCGTTGCTGTGGCCTATCGGTGCGGGAGGGGCCGCAAGCGGCGCAGGCTTTGGCACGCTGCTCCTGGACGCACTGGTGCTGGCGTTCCTCGCTACGCTCTTCTTTGCCGACGTCTATGCATGCGTGGAACCGGACCGGCCGGCGCTGACGCTGGTACCGCTCGCATTCGCGCGCAGCACGCTGCTGTCGTGGCAGAACCTTCCGCGTGTGATGGTTCTGCTGGCGGCGCAACTCGCGCTCGCGTTGGCCGTACTGGAGATCGACGCAGTCATGAAGGCGAGCCCGGCGGGTCCCGTCAATTATTGGGCGAGCGCCGCCGTCTTCACTCTGGCCGCGGCTCCCGTCGCCGCCTGGACGACTACCATCTACCTGTACTGCGTCGCGCGCGAGCGCGAAACGATGGGTTGACGAACGCGCGGCGCAACGATGATGCAACCCATTGCACGTCGAACTCATATGCGAGAACCTACGCCGTACGGATAGAAAGCGAGCGATAACCATACGACTGCCCCGCATTGGAAGCATCGGTCTGTGCGTAGCGCTGGCCTTGGCGACCTGCGCCTCGGCCGCCGCGCAACGTCAGCACTACACCGTCACGGGACTCGACTGCTATCGGATCGGCCGGCACCAGGCGCCCAAGACCGTTACGTACACCGGTACCCAGACGCTCGCAATATCGCACGCGGACTCTTCGACGCATTTCTTTGCAACCGTCCGCTACGTCGCCACCAGCCGCTCGGGCTCGGTTCCCTCGCAGGCCTCTTTCGCGCAAGACCTTCTGCCCAACGGCGAGCTGGCCGACCGTGCCGACCTCGACCCGGACTACCTCACCGTACTCAACCAGCCGTTCGCGGTCGAGCTCGGCGCCCAGACGCTACGCGAGATCCTTCGCCTCCATGGCCGGGCCCCGTTTGCCTTCCCGGCTCCGCTGACCGGCGGAACGCTCCACGGATACCTCGAGCGCGGGCCGATCGGACGCATCGGCTCGCAGCTGGTCGTCGCCGTGAAGTTCGACGCCCGGGGCCCGATGACGGGCCCTCTACCCAACCGCGTGGGGATCGCGATGAGCGGCGCCATGCACATGCGCGGCACGGCGTACTACGACATCCACGGTACGCTGCTGCTCGCGCTGAACGAGCGGATGACGATCGCCGGAACCTTCGATGATCGCGCCATCACCACGCCCGTCAAGATCGTGTACGCGCGGCGCATCCACGCGCAGAACGCTACGACGCGGCGATGAGTTCGACCGCCATCGGATGCGCGAACGGAACTTCCGTCAACGAAACCAACGGCGTAAAAGCCAGATGGTTCTGGTGGCAATCGACCAATCGTTCGATACCGCGTTTGACGCTGCCGGACTCCTCGACGTATTTGTTAAGCTTCTTGACGAAGTACGCGTGCGGATCGCGCAGCACTTTCGCATAATACGGGTCGCCGGTCAGGCCTTGCGGGCTGAGGCCCTCTTTCGGCACCAGCCAAACGAACCACGGATCCTCGCCGCGGTGATACCCGATGAGCACGAGTGGGATCGCTCGAGCGGAATCGAGCTCGGGAATAAAGCTGCACATCGTGTAGCCGTCAAACGCAATCTCTTTGGTCTCGATGGCGTTTTCCATACCGTTCACTCCCCATCTTCCGGCGACAAACAAAAAACCGCTCGGCGCTTTGCGTCGAACGGCTAACGGTCTCTCATGACATCTTCCCAGGCGTCATGCAGCGTGGTTCGCCGCAGCAGCGCCGGGACCTTCGCCGATGGAAGGTGGCCGCCGGGCCCGTTTGAAACCTTTGCAGGGCGAGGCGGTGTTGGGACGCGTGTATGAGCGCCCTCGCGCCACTCCTGGGGGAGTTTATCGTGCCTACTGCGGCTGCGCCGAGGAAGTCGCTCAAAGCGCAACCGGTCACGACGGGAGCCGAGCGTTTTGAGACGATCGTCGACGAGTACCAGCGCCGGCTGTACGGCTTCGCCCTGCGCATGACGGGAAACCGGGAGGATGCCGAAGAGATCGTCCAGGATGCATTCGTTCGGGCCTATCGAGCGCTCGCCAAGATGTCGCCTCAGCAGCGCGCCGAACTGCGCCTGCAGCCGTGGCTCTACACGATCACGCTCAACGTGACCCGCAACCGCCTGCGCAGCAAGCGGCCCGCCCACGTGGCCCTCGATGCGCTAGCGGACCCCGATGCATTGTTGCGCGCCTCGCAAGACGGCCCGCCGCAGCCCGAGCGCATCGTCGAACAGAATGCTGACATGGCGCTCGTGGAGCGCGCGCTTCTGCAGCTGCCCATGCACCTGCGCGCCGCGGCGACCCTTCGGTTCGTCGAAGGGCGCAGCCATCCGGAGATCGCCGAGATCCTCGGCCAGCCGATCGGAACGGTGAAGTCGCACGTCCACCGCGCCGTGCGCGTTCTGCGGCGGATACTCGGTCCACAGATCGATCGAATCGTGCCCCAAGGAGCAACCATCCATGCGCTGCCGTGACGTCGACGCGCTCTGGGACGACGTCCGCCAAGGGGCGCCGTCGATCCACGAAGCCGTCGCAATCCACCTGCATGCCTGTCCCCCGTGCCAAGAGCTCTACGAACAATACGAAGGCGTAGCCTACTGTCTCTCCTGTTTGCCGGCACCCGAGCCTTCTTGCGACCTGGCGAAGAGAGTCGTTGCGCACATAGCCCAGCTGACCCATAACGTACGGAGCGCCGCAGTCACGCTGACGGCGGTGCAGACGCCGATCGGGCGTCTCTACGTCGGCTTCAAGCAGTCGCGCATCGCCTTCGTCGGCATCGACCGCGGCGAACCGGTTGCAGCGGTTCTGGAGCAGGCGCGGCGCCGGCTCCGCCGCCCGGTGGAGCAAGGCGATCCCCCGCCCTGGGTCAAGTCGCTCATCGCGGAGTTTTTCCAGACCTGGCACGTCGACGAACGTCTCGTCGACATAAGCGACCTGACTCCATTCGAACAAGCGACTCTCAAGAAGACCGCGCAGATTCCGCCGGGGGAGGTGCGTTCCTACGCCTGGGTGGCGCGCGAGATCGGGCATCCCAAAGCGGCGCGAGCCGTTGGCCAGGTCATGGCACGCAATCCGCTTCCGCTGCTCTTCCCGTGTCACCGGGTCGTCGACTCGAGCGGCGCGCTCCACGACTACGGATATGGCCTCGAGATGAAGGCCCGCCTGCTCCGCATGGAAGGCTACCACGCGCGCTGACCGGCCGACAGGGCATTCCTGCCCGCGCTCGAACCGGGCTAGCCATACGGTGTCCGCAAGCTCCCTCAGATAATAGACAAACGAGGGTAAACGGCCGGACGAAGGAGGTGATCGTCGTTCGTACAGAGAGTAGCACGATATCTAGCATAACGATGATCGGAGGTGCCGGCGGCTAGCCGGCGCCCCGGACCCGATACGGCTTCCGCCGGCTCGCTCGAGCCGGCTTTTTTTTCGCCCGAAGGGGAACGCAGACGTTGCTTTTAATCATCAGGAAGGTGGCAAAGCACGTCCTCATCACAGGGTTCGAGCCGTTTGGCGGCGAGAAGGTGAACCCGAGCGAACTCGTCGCGCGCAGCCTCGAAGGGCGCCTCATTGCAGAGCGTCTCGTCGTATCGCGCGTTCTACCGGTCGAGACGCGTAATCTTCGCGACCGCTTGGAGCGCGCGCTCCTAGAAGAATCGCCCGACATCGTGCTGTGCATGGGGCAAGGCGGCGGCCGGACCGCCGTTGCACTCGAGCGAGTGGCGGTCAACGTCCTAGACTTCGAGCGGCCCGACAACGTCGGAGTCGTGCGCAGACAGGAGCAGATCCAGCGCGCGGGCCCCGACGCCCGTCTATCGAACCTGCCATTTGAGAAGATCGTCGAGGCGTGGCATGAGAACGGCGTGCCCGGCTACGTGTCGAACTCCGCCGGCACCTTCATCTGCAATCAAGCGCTCTACGAACTGCTCGGTCTCGTAGAGGCGACCGCCTCCGCCATCGTCGCCGGGTTCGTCCATCTGCCCTATCTCCCGGCGCAGGCCATCACCGCAGGCTCGGAGGCCACCGCATCGATGTCGTTCGAGACGATGAAACGAGCGATGGAGATTCTTTTGGAAACAATCGTACCGTGGGTCGACCATCGCCCGCTCGAGCGCGACATTGCAACGCGCGCCCGCAGCTCCGAGATGTGGATACCACGCGGTGTAAAGGAAGTAGAACGCTGAGCGACCCACGCATCGCCGCCATCCCCGACATCCACGGGCACGCCAAGGGCGAACACAAACTCTACTCGGAGGAGCGCCCTATAGCGTACTCCGCGCGTATGCTGTTTCTGTGGTTCTACCACGCGTGCCGGCGCGGTCTGCCGCGCTTCTTGATGGTGACCGACCACGTCAACTATCTGACGTTCGAGGATCCCGGAGCCGTCAACACGGTGCGCCGCGCGCTGAAACTCGCCGAGGCCGGCGATCTCTACGGCGCCGCCGAAACGGCGGGCGTCGACGTCACGCACGCGGCGATCGTTTCGGAAGGCCTGCGCCGCGGGATGCGCTTCTCGATCGGCGCCGAGATCGACAACGATCCGCGCGCGAGACCGGACGCTCAGAATATCGTCGACGCCATGAGGCCGGACGGCATGATCCGCTCGGTACACTTCCTGGCAGTCGACCACCCGGAGAAGGGCGCGGATTGGCAATGGCCGTTCGACAATGCGGAGTTCAAGGGTTTCTACGAAATCGTCGGGGTCGAGAAGACGTGGCAACTCTACATGGCCAAGCTGCTGGACGACATCGAAAAACTCCCGGGCCAAATCGTCGGGCACTTCTACGTACCGGCGAAGTTCGGCCATTGGCCCGATAAGGCTACGCTCGAGCGCTATGAAGATCAGCTCATAGAGGCGTGCCGCGCGCGCGGGATGGCGGTCGAGATCAATACGCGCTTCCTGTACCGCGATGCGGAGTCCGAGGGCGCCGAAGGCAATCGGCAGCGCTACCGCACCGCCAATCTACGCTTGATGAAGAAAGCCAAAGCAAAAGGCGTGGGCATCGCCATCGGCTCGGACGCACACAGTCCGAAAGATCAAGGCGGAATGTTCGATTTCGTCCTCAAAATGCTCGACGAGGCGAGCGTAAACGAGATCGTCTTCCCGGTCGGTGGAAGGCTCGCGCGCGTGGCCCTGCGGGCGACCAAGGAACATCTCGAAAAGGCGAAATCGCAAGAGCCTCCGCTGGCAGGCAGCAGCATCACGGGATTCGGCCGCGCGGAGCTCGGCCTCCCCGAACGCGACGAAGCGGCCGAACTTCGCGAAGCGAAGGCAGCCGCGAAAGCTCGGCACGATGCGGGCCCCAAGCGACGCGCCGGCGGTCCGTCGCGGGCGACCAAAGGACCGGCCAAGGAGCCCTCTGCTCGCGGTGGAGCGCCGAGAACCACGCGCGCCAGAACGCCGAAGCCGGCCGCCGAACCGCGTGCTGCCGCACCGCAAGAACGCATTGCCTCGCCGAAAAGAGCCACGGCCGCGAAAAAGGCCGCGCCGGCAAAAAAAACCGCGCATGCCAAGAAACTCGCGCCGGCCAAGAAGCCTGCGCCGGCGAAGAAGCCCGCGCAGACCAAGAAGCTCGCGCCGGCAAAAAAGGCCGCGCCGCCAAAAAAAACCACGCCGGCCAAGAAACCCACGCCCACCAAGAAACTCGTACCGACCAAGAAACTCGCGCCGGCCAAGAAGCCCGCGCACGCCAAGAAGCCCGAGCCAGGCAAGAAACTCGCACATGGCAAAAAAACTGCGCCCGCTAAGAAGCCCGCGCCCGCCAAGAAATCCGCGCCCGCCAAGAAGCCCGCGCCCGCCAAGAAGCCCGCGCATGCCAAGAAGCCCGCGGCCGCCAAGAGAGCCGCGCGCAAGCGCCGCTAGAGCGATCTCCGATCGGATAAGGTGAGTCGAATGACGGATGTTTCACGCGCGCGTAATATTGCGATCGTGGGCTCGCACCATGCGGGAAAGACCACGCTCGTCGAAGCCATCCTGTCGCACTGCGGCGCCGTTTCGCGCAAGGGGTCGGTGGTCGACGGCACGTCGACCACCGACCATGAGCCGGAGTGCATCGCGCACGCGCAGTCCACGACCGTCGGCTTCGCGCACTGCAGCGACTCCGATATCGACATGACGCTGATCGATTGTCCAGGCTTCGTCGATTTTCTCGAGGAGACGCGGCTTGCGATCTCAGGTGCCGACGCGGTCGCCATCGCGATTGAAGCCGACCCGGCGCGCGTCGCGCAGATCCAAAACCTCGTCGACTTTATAGACGCGCGCGGCCTGCCGCACCTCTTCGTCATCAACAAACTCGATCGCGCTGGATCGGATTTCGCCGGCACGCTCGCAGCGCTGCAGTCCGCCTACGGGCGGCACGTCGTGGCGGAGCATTGGCCGATCGGCATGGCCGAGTCGTTCCGAGGCTACGCCGACCTCGCCACCCGCAAGGCCTATCTTTACGACGGCACGCGAGAGCGGGAAAGTGCGCTCCCTGAGGAGTTGCACGATCGAGTCGACCGCGCGCGCGGCGAACTGCTCGAGGCGATGGCCGACTTCGACGACCGCTTGATGGAACAGATTCTCGAAGGCATCGAACCGTCGCAGGAGGTAGTCGAGAGGGACCTCTGTGAGGAGTGCTCGCACGACCAAATCGTGCCGGTGCTGGTCGCCGCGGGACTGCCCGGGTACGGAGTGACCGCGCTGCTGCGCGCGATGGAGCGCTGGTTCCCGTCTCCGGCCGACGCACCGGCCATTGACGCCGAGGGGCGCCCGATCGAGCTGCGCCCCGACGGGCCGGTGATCGCACACGTTATCAAGACGACGATCCACCCCCAATCCGGCAAACTTTCGATCGTTCGCGTGCTCTCCGGAACGTTGAAACCGGATGCGACCTTGACGAACGTCTCTCGCGGCGACGAAAAAGTACGCGCCGGGGGCCTCTATCGTCTGCAAGGGAAGAAACAGGAGCCCCTCGCCGAGGCCGGGCCGGGGAGCGTTGTCGCGCTCGCCCGCTTGGAGTCGGTCGCGACCGGCGACACGCTCACCACCAACGGTCTGCGAATTTTGTTGCCGCACGTTCGGCGGGCAGAGCCCGTCTTTGCCGTCGCGGTCCGTCCCAAGGAGCGCATCGACGAAGCGAAGATATCACAGATGCTCGCGCGAATCGTCGACGAGGATCCGGCGCTGCGCCTCCAGCGCGCCGAAATCACCAACGAACTGCAACTCATGGGCAGCGGCGAGCAGCACGTTTCGATTGCCGTCGAACGTCTCGGGCGCAAATACAAGGTCGAGGTCGAGACGCACCCGCCAATCATTCCGTATCAAGAGACCATCTCAGCCGGGACCGAGATCCATTCGCGCTACAAACACCAAACCGGAGGGCACGGCCAGTTCGCCGACGTGTGGCTGCGGGTTCAGCCGTGCGAACGAGGCCACGGTGTTACGTTTGAAGAGCAGATCGTCGGCGGCGTCGTTCCGCGTCAGTTCATCCCGGCCGTCGAGAAGGGGGTGCGCGAAGCGCTGATGCACGGCAGCCTCGGCGGCTATCCGGTGACCGACATCAACGTAATCCTCTTCGACGGCGCGTACCACGACGTGGACTCGAGCGAACAGGCCTTCAAGACGGCGGCCGGCATGGGCATCCGAGAGGCCTTGCCAAAGTGCAACCCGGCCGTTCTGGAGCCGATCGTGCACGTAGCGGTCACCGTCCCTACAGCCTACACCTCCGCCGTCATCCAGCAATTGACCGGTAAACGCGGGCAGATCCTCGGCATGGCTCCCGGCGACAAGCCGGGCGTCGACATCGTCGAGGCGTACGGCCCGCAAGTCGAGATCGCTCGCTACATCACGGAACTTCGCACCGCTACGCAAGGGCTCGGAACCTACGTCTGGCGTCACGACCGCTTCGAGCCCGTTCCCGGCAAGTGGGCCGGGCCGAAGGCGGCCGTCTAGCGTCGCCGAACCCAAACAATCTCTTCCCCCAGCTCGCCCGGAGGAATCAGGTCTTTGAAACGCCTTCTCGCACTTGCGGTGCTCGGCGCCGCCGTAGCCGGCTGCTCGCAGGGGAGCGCTCCGGGAACGCAACCCGGCGTGCTGCGCATCGCGATCCAGTCCGACGTCAAGAACCTCAACCCGCTGCTCACCTCGAACACGACCGACGGGATGATCGCGCGGCTGATGTTCGAGCCCCTGGTCTCCGCCGACGCGCAGGGCAAGACGATCCCGATGCTGGCCGCGCAGGTTCCCACGCAGCGCAACGGCGGAATCAGCAAAGACGGGCTGACGATCACCTATCACCTGCGCAAAGGCGTGAAGTGGACCGACGGCGTTCCGGTCACGAGCGCGGACGTCAAATGGTCCTGGCAGGCGCTCATGAATCCCAATAACAACATCATCTCGCGCCACGGGTACGACCTCATCAAGAGCATCGACACCCCGGGGCCCTACACCGCGATCGTTCACCTCAAGCGAAAGTTTGCTCCGTTCGTCAACACGTTTTTCGCGGACAGCGATCAACCGTATGGGGTCGCGCCGGCCCACATCCTCGCGAAGTATCCAAACATCAACGAGATCCCGTTCAACAGCGACCCGAGCGTCAGCGACGGGCCCTTCAAGTTCGTGATTTGGGTGCGTGGCGACCACATGGAATTCGCGAGGAATCCAAACTTCTTCCTGGGCAAACCGAAGCTCAAGCGCATCGTCATCCACATCGTTCCCGACGAAAGTACGACCGTCAATATGCTGCGGACTCACGATATCGATTGGATGTTCGAAGCCTCGGTGGACAACTACCCCCAAGTGAAGTCCATCCCCGGGATCAAGATCGTCTGGGTGAACGTGAACGGCTACGAGGACCTACAACTCAACGTGCAGCGACCGTATCTCCGCGACGTGCGCGTGCGCCGGGCGATCGCGTATGGCATCGATAAGGAGCGGCTGGTAAAAACGCTCACCTTCGGCCAGGAACGCATCGCGACCGAAGATCAACCCCCTTTCATGTGGGCGTACGATCCGAAGGTGACCAACTATCCGTACGATCCGGCCAAGGCCCGGCAACTACTGGAGCAGGCCGGGTGGTCGCCGGGTCCCGGCGGCATCATGCGCAAAGACGGGCACCGCCTCATCCTCGTGCTGACGAGCGATGCCAGCAATATCACGCGCCGGCGCGAGAGCGTCGAGGTTCAGGCGATGCTGCGCAAGATCGGCATCGAAGCCGAGGTGAAATACTATCAGGCCGACGTCCTCTACGCTCCGGTCGGCGAAGGCGGAATCCTCCAAGGCGGGCGCTTCGATTTGGACCTTGCGGGTTGGTATTCTGGAACGGACCCAGACGACTCTTCCCAATTCACCTGCAAGAACGTCGCGCCGCACGGTTACAACTACTCGCGCTACTGCAGCAAGGAGATGGACGCCGCTCAGCAGGTCGCACTCACCCATTACGACATCGCGACGCGGAAGATCGCCTACGCTCGCATCCAAGAACTGCTCAAGCGTGACGTTCCCGAGCTCTTTACGTATTACGAGCGCCAGATGCAGCCGATCAACCCGAACTTCAAAGGTTTCCACCCGAACCCGGTAACCGAATCGTGGAACGCATGGCAATGGAGTATTTAGGTTCACCGGATCCCATACGCATCACGGAGCTCACGTGGTTACGAAAGATGATCGTCGAACGCGCGCTCACTCGCGGCGACTACGTCCTCTCGGGCGGCGCACGCAGCGATTACTACATCGACAAGTTCCGGCTCTTCTCCGGCCCCCACGTCCTGCGCCGCGTGGCACGGATGTTCACGCCGGTTATCGCCGAGATCAGCCCCGATCTCATCGCCGGAACGGAGTTGGGCGGTGTCGTGATCGCGACGGCCGTCTCGCAGATGGCCGGCATCCCAATGATCGCGGTGCGCAAAGAACCGAAAGGCTATGGGGCGTTCCCCGGCGAGTTCGTAGAAGGACCCTACGAAAAGGGTCATCACGTGCTCTTACTCGAGGACGTCGTGACCAGCGGACGCGAGCTGCTATCGGCAAAGACGCGCCTCGAACAGCTCGGCCTGCGAGTCACGCCCTGTGCGGTCGTCAGTCGCGGCCTGGCGGCCGTTCGTTCGCTCATCCAATTTTCGCTGCCGCGCGGACAGGCGCAGAGCGAGAACTAACGCGAAGCTGCTTCGGGGCTAGACTCGGGGTGAAGGTTGCCCTGCGAGAGCGGTACGATAAACAAGACGCGATCGTCCGGTTTCATCTCGGAGAAGTCGTGTAGCGGCACCAACCTCCCGTCCCTGCGAACGTAGAGCGGGATGCGCTTGCCCGCCGGCGGCGGCGCTTCGTCGATGATCTCCTTCTCCGGGCGTTCGCCGAGGTCGTAGGTTCCGCCCTCGAATGCGACGCGGCCGCGCGTCCCCGGAAACCGCGAGAGCCCCGCAATCATCGCGACGGCCAGCTCGCTCGTCGAAAACGATTTTGCAATCGTGAAATTCCGTTCCACGGAGCGAGCGAAGGCCCGGTCCATGACGCGCATCACGACCGAGAGCGCGGGATTGATGACGCGGGCGCCGAGTACGGCCTCGAGGTTCGCGGTATCGCTATTGGTTACCGCGACGAAGCTCCGGGCGGTAGCCAGATCGCAGAATCCGAGCGTTTCGTCGTTGGTCGCATCGCCCGTCAAGAGTTCGATACGCCGGTCTCGCGCCATCTCGATCAGCAGAGAACTAGGGTTCTGTTCGATGACGACGACGCGGCGGCGCATGCGCAGGAGGAGGTCGATCACGCTGGAGCCGACGTTACCGGCTCCGCAGACGACGACGTGGTCCTCGGCGTGAATGTGCCGCAGACCCTGCAAGGCGACGATCTGCGCACGGCTGAGCGCGCTCGCGATCGAGGCGATGAAGACACCCGAGATCGAGACCCCGGCCAGCATGATCGCCATCGTCACGAGCAGTACCGGCCAACCGGCGGCGCGATCGTACGGCGTGATATCTCCGTATCCCACGGCCGCCATCGTTTGCGTCACGAAATAAGACGCGGTCACCAAGCTGAGCCGCAGCGCCCACATGAAGTAGAGCGATGCGGCGGTGAAGGTGACCGCGCCGGCGATCAGTATCCGCACGAGAAGCGGCTCCCTTCGCGCGATCGATCGCGGTAACCCAACCAGCACGAATCGCAAGCGCCACCGAAATGGCGACTCGGCGCGCCCGCGGGCCTTCGGCCAGGCCGCTTCGAGCGCTGGCAGCGGTCCGAACGCAATGACGCGGTCGCCCGCTGCCAATGCGCGCAAAGGATCGTAGGCGGTGTCGCCGTTGACGCAGACGATCCGCGCGCTGATGCGCCGCTCGGCCTCGCTCGCGGCGATTCCTACGACGCCGAAATCCTCGGCCCGGCGCTGCGAGAAACCTACGAGGTCGCCGTCGATATCCGGGAACTGGATGGCATAGGTACAGGCCGGGTCGACGGCAGCCGCCGCGTAGCTTGCCGCCGCGTGCGCCGCGGGCGACACGGCGGTGCAGTTCGCTACATTCTGCTCGATCTTGCGCCCGAGCGTGCGGTTAAACTGGCGCAGCACGATGCGTATATCCGGATTGAGATCGCGAGCTTTGAGCGCGACCTGCAAATTGAGGCGGTCGTCCGGCGATACCGGCATGATGGAGGTCGCCTCCAGGATGCCTGCGGCTCGCAGCGATTCGTATTCGTTCGGCGGAAGGCCGACGAACGTCGCGCCCGCCGTGCGGGCACGTTCTGCTACGGCCGGGTCGTCGTCGGACAGGAGCAGGACCTCGTGTCCTTGCGTAGCACAGAGTTCCTCGCAGACGCGTAGCGCGAGGTCGTCCGCGCCGACGATGATAATGAGAGGCAGCGCACGCATGCTACCGAGTTCGCCGCCCGAGCAAGGGAACATCCAACCGCCGCATCCGCTGGCCGTCGCGCTGATAGAGCGGATGCGGATGCGCTCCGGTGCCGCAATCCTCGAACTCGGAGGCGGTAGCGCCCGTAACGCGAGGGCCCTGTTCCGAGCGGGATTCGCCGTCACGACGATCGGCGGCGATTGCACGATGCAATCGGGACCCTTCGCCGCCGCGCTCAGCACCCACGCATTCCTGCACGGGATGCCCTCCGATCTCGCGGCGACGCTGCTCGCCGTCGCCCGAGTGCTCGAAACCGGCGCTCCGCTCTACGCTACGTTTGGCTCCATCTCAGACGCGCGCTTCGCCCGCGGGCGCAGGCTCGGAGAGAACACATTCGCACCTACCGATGGCGACGAGCGCGGCGTTCCCCACCACTTTTTCGACGAACGGGAGCTGCGCGCAATCCTTGGCGCGTCGTTTGCGGTGGAGTCGTTGACGGAGGTCGGCGTCGATCGCATCGCCGGCAGTTGGGCGCACGCGAACGCCCCCTTATCGGGAAGCGTGCACTGGTTCGCGAAGGCAGTGCGGCTCCCAATCAATAGGTAGAGATCGTGGGATCGATGCGGCGCGCGTAGGCGTCGATGCCGCCTCTGAGGTTGTAGACCCGCGTGAAGCCGTTTGCTGCGAGAAATCGCGCGGCGTGCGCGCTGCGAGAGCCTGAATGGCACAGCACCACGATCTCCGCCTCGCGGTCGAGTTCTTCGGTGCGTTGCGCCAGCGCGCGCATCGGAATATGTAGCGCGCCCTCGATCCGCGCGAGGCGCAGTTCTACCGGTTCGCGCACGTCCAACAGCACGAAAGCGCGCCCCTGAAGGCGCCATTCGCCGAGTTCTTCAACGGAGATATCTCGCATCGAATTCATGCGCCGGCGGTGGATATGAGATCGCGCATCGGGCTCGAGGCGTTGGCGTAGAGCCGCTTCTCCATCCGGCCGGCGAGAAAGGCCTTCCGCCCCGCTGCGACTGCGTCGCGCATCGCTTCGGCCATCAACGCCGGATCTCTTGCGGCGGCGATCCCCGTGTTCATCAGCAGTGCGTCGATGCCCAACTCCATTGCCATAGCCGCGTCGCTTGCGGTCCCGACGCCGGCGTCGACGATCACGGGAACGTGAGCGCCTTCCTTGATGATGCGAATCGAGTACGGGTTGCAGACGCCCAGGCCGCTGCCGATGGGCGCCGCCAGCGGCATCACCGCCGAGCAGCCGATCTCCTCCAGTTGCTTGCATGCGACCGGGTCGTCCAGGATGTACGGCAGAACCGTAAAGCCGTCTTTGACGAGTCTCTCGGCCGCCGCCAGGGTTTCGCGCGTATCCGGATAGAGCGTGCGCGCGTCGCCGATGACTTCGAGCTTGACGAGATCGGTATCGAGCAACTCTCGGGCAAGCTGCGCCGTCAAGACCGCCTCGTCCGCCGTATAGCAGCCGGCCGTGTTCGGCAGTATCGCGTATTTCGCACGATCGATGAAATCGAGCATGCTCTTGCCGCGCGGATCGTCGAGAGCGATGCGCCGGATGGCAACCGTCACCATCTGCGCTCCGCTCGCATCATGCGCGGCCTGCATCGCCTCCATCGTCGGATACTTGCCGGTCCCGACGATGAGTCGCGACGTGAATTCGTATTTGCCGATGTTGAAGGTGTCAGTCATATCCCTATCCGCCCGCCACGGCCTTGATTATTTCTATGCGATCGCCGTCGTCGATGCGTTCGCTCCCAAACGAGGATCGCTGCACGACGTGCCCGTTCTTCGCAACGGCTATGCCGGCCGGCGCAGCCTCCAAACGTTCGAGCAGCCGCTCGACCGTCATCCCCGCCGGCATCGTGCGCCGGTCACCGTTGATTGTAACGAGAACCGTTTCGCCGTGCATCTCAAAGCCCCGTATAGACCGGACCCTCGCCACCCTGCGGAGGTACCCACGTGATGATCTGGTACGGATCGGCGATGTCACAGGTCTTGCAGTGAACGCAGTTGGTGAAATTGATCTGCAGCCGCCCTTCGAAGCCGTCGCCCTTCTTCTCAAAAAGCGGTTCGTAGACCGCTGCCGGGCAAAAATAGGCGCACGGGTTACCGTACTCCACGGTACAGCGATCGCGGCAGATTGCGGTGTCGGCAACCTGTAGGTGGCAGGGCTGGTCTTCCTCGTGCATCGTGCCGCTGTTGTAGACGTCGGTCACCTTGTCGAAGGTGAGCACGCCGTCGATCGGCGCCCGCGGCGATTCTTTCGGCTGCCAGCCGCGCTTCTCCATTCGTTCGTAACCCGGCTCACCGTGCAGCCGATCGGTCGTGCCGAAGCCTCGGCCGCCCGCGATCATGCCTAAACCTACGTTGAACAGCCCGGCGACGAGGCCGCCCCTGAAACCTTGATGGAAGTTGCGAGCGGTACGCATCTCGTCGTAGGCCCAGGAAGATTTGAAACCCACCTCGTAGGCGCCGAGCTGCCGCCGGTCGTAGGCGCCGGCCTGTAGCGCCTCCCACGCAGTCTGCGCGGCCAGCATCCCCGACTTCATCCCCAGATGTAAGCCTTTGAGGCGCATGCCGTTCAAGAAGCCGGCCGAGTCCCCGACGATCATCAACCCGTCGGCATAGAACCGCGGCATCGCGAAGAGACCGCCTTCCGGGATCGCCTTCGCCCCGTAGCGCAGCAGCGCCGCACCCTCGAGCAGCCTGCGTATCGCCGGATGCGTCTTGAAGCGCTGAAACTCGTTGTGCGGATCGTTCGTCGGATCTTTGGCGTCCAAGCCCGTCACGAATCCGACGTCGAGAACGTCGCCGGCCATGCCGTAGACGAAGCCGCCGCCAAACGTCTCGGCGCGCAACGGAAAACCCAGCGTATGGATCACGCTGCCCGCCCGCACGCTTCCCGGCGCGCACTGCCAGATCTCTTTCACCCCGGTAGCGTAGACCTGGGGTTCGCGTTCCGCATCGAGCTTCAGCCGGCCAATGGCTTGCTTGGCAAGCGTCCCGCGTGGGCCCTCGCCGAGAATGACGATCTTCGCAAAGATGTCGGCACCCGGCTCGTAGTTCGCCTTCGGGTTGCCGTGCTTGTCGACGCCTTTGTCGCCGGTGCGAACGCCGATCGCGCGATCGCCGTCCCACAGGAGCTCTTGGCCGGGAAAGGCTGGGAAGACCTGCGCGCCCGCCTCTTCGGCGCGCTCGCCGAGCCATCTGGCCATCTTCTGCAGCGAAACGACGTACTTGCCGTGATTGTTCATCATCGGCGGCACGATCGGTGCCTCGATCTTCCCGCTTTCGGTGAGGAACCATAGCCGATCTCCGGTAACCGGCGACTCGACGGGCGCGTTGCGCTCCCGCCACTCCGGCAGCAACTCGTCGAGCGCGCGCGGATCCATCACGGCGCCTGAGATGCCGTGGCTGCCTATCTCCGCGCCCTTGTCGATCACCAGCACTTCGAGCTCGCGCCCGGCCGTTTTGGCGAGCTGCATGAGCCGGATCGCGCCAGCCAAGCTCGCCGGTCCCGCGCCG
>JAJXWN010000067.1:0-2720 GCA_021781595.1 bacterium
GGACAACATCTATTACTCGAAAGGACGCATGGCCCGGAACGACGAGCTCGTAGCCCGCGTAGTCCGGATTGCGGCCGAGCTCGGCAGGCCGGTGGCGACACCCGACCGTGCCCGCGAGATCCTGGGGATCTAGGAGGCTGTCGGGGTTGGGCACGTTTCCGTCTTTGGGCCGCCTTTTGCCCGAATACTTCGTTGCTCATCAGTCACGAAGCTACGGCTTCGCTCCTTCCGGCCAAGGACGGCCGTAATGCACGCGGGCACAGGATGTGCAGGAGCGTGCTTCTTCGCGCCTCGTCTCCGAACAAAATTCGGCGCCAAATCCGAAAACGACCCAACCCCGACAGCCTCCTAGTCTCCAAGCCGCCGAGCGCCGGACTCGCAGGATATCCCTGCGCACAGGAGATGCTACTCAAGGACCCTAACTAGCGCGGGTCCGTCACGGCGAATGCGCCCCGGATTCGGAGGATTCGAGCCTGTTTAATTACGTCGTCCGGCGAACGCTGCAGGCGATACCGCTGCTGGCCTTGATCTCGCTGATCCTCTTCATCATTCTCAATAACGCGCCCGGTGGGCCGCTGGCTCCGTACCTCCAGAATCCGCACATCACGCCCGCGGATATCGCGCGGCTCAAACATAATCTCGGGCTCGACAAGCCGATCTGGTACCGCTACCTCGTTTGGATCGGCCACGTGCTCCGCGGCGACATGGGCTACTCGACCAGTAACTCGGAGCCGGTACTCCAAGCGATTCTGCAGCGGCTTCCGGCGACGCTCGAACTGATGGGCGCATCCTTCGTGCTCTCCATCGTCGTCGGGTCGGCGGCCGGGATATTCTCAGCGATCCGCCCCTACTCGTTTGCCGATTACTTCATCACGACGTTCGCGTTCTTCGGTTACTCGATGCCGGTCTTTTGGTTTGCGCTGATGATGCAGCTCGCGTTTGCGGTGCACGGCATTCCGCTGCCGTTCGGCTATCAGATCCAACTCCCGTCGGCCGGCATCTCGACCCACGACCGCTTCTTCCTGGGTGACAGGCTCGAACACTTGATCTTGCCCACGGTCGTCTTGGCGCTCCTGCAGCTCGCGCTCTACAGCCGGTTCATGCGCAGCTCCATGCTCGAAGTGCTGAAGACCGACTACATGCGGACGGCATCCGCAAAGGGACTCGATTTCAAGACGGTCATCTTCAAGCACGGCTTGAAAAACGCGCTTATCCCCATCGTGACGGTCACCGCGCTGAATCTGCCGAGCCTGGTGGGCGGCGCCATCGTTACGGAGACGATCTTCGCCTGGCCCGGGATGGGGCGCCTGTTCTTCAACGCACTCGGCCAGAGCGACATCGCCCTGCTCATGGGATATCTATGTTTGATCGCGTTCCTCGTCGTGTTTTTCAATCTCATTGCCGACGTTGCGTACGCGTGGCTCGACCCGCGCGTCAAGTACGACTAGGGGCGTCGTAAATATGGCCGTTGGTTTCGCTCCCGAGTATCCGCCAACTGGCGTAGAAGAAGACGACTTCCAATTTGCAAAGAGCAGCGTCTGGAAGCGCTTTCGCCGTCACCGCCTCGCTATGGCCGGCGTACTCGTGCTGGCCCTCATGGTGTTCGTTGCGGTCTTTGCCAAGCAGCTCGCTCCATATAACCCCGACACCATCGATCAGGTCCACTGGCAGGGCAACCCGCTGCCTCCATGTTTCCTGAACGCCGCGCAATGCGCGGGCCACCTATTGGGCACCGACGAAGTCGGACGCGATCTTCTCTCGCGCCTGATGTTCGGAGCGCGTATCTCGCTGACCGTCGGCGTTTCAGCCGTCCTGATGGAGATTATCATTGGGACGTTCCTGGGCGCGATCGCGGGATATTACGGGGGCTGGATCGACTACGCGATCATGCGCATCACCGACGTCTTCTTGTCGATTCCGCTCCTGCCGCTGCTGCTCGTGCTCACCGCGATCGTGGCCGCAAATTCGAGTAAGGCGTCGCTCGGGTTCGGGGTCATCGTCTTGATCATCGGAGCGCTCTCGTGGCCCGGCGTGGCTCGCCTGGTGCGCGCGTCGTTTCTCTCACTGCGCGAATTGGAGTACGCCGAGGCCGCGCGCGCGATCGGCAACAACGACGGCCGCATCATCTTCCGGCATCTGCTTCCCAACGCCGTCGCACCGATCATCGTGCAGGCCACGCTCGACGTAGCGAACGTCATCATCCTCGAGTCGACGCTCTCGTTTCTAGGCTTCGGCATTCAACCGCCTACGGCGTCGTGGGGCAATATGCTGGCCAACGCCGAGAGCAATCTGCAGATCGCATGGTGGGTGGCCACCTTCCCCGGCCTGTGCATTCTAGTCACCGTGCTGGCCATAAACTATATCGGCGACGGCTTGCGGGATGCGCTCGACCCGAACATGCGTTAGCGTACGCTGCCCGCGGCCGCAGCGGGGAACTCGGCACCCGGTGCGGAAAGCCCGGGGTCGGCTTTATCGTAAGCCCCCTCTCACACGCGCGAGTGGCGAAATTGGTAGACGCACTAGCTTGAGGGGCTAGCGCCCGCAAGGGCGTGCTGGTTCGAGTCCAGTCTCGCGCATGAAACGAAAACGCCCAAGAAAATCTCGAACAGCCGGCACTGAAACCTCCGGTGGCGGAGCGGCGTAATGCAGGGGTAAGCCGCCTACCAGGAGTCGCTATCGTGTGGTTGACCCGCTTCGCTTTGAACCGCCCCGTGATTACG
>JAJXWN010000067.1:2730-10005 GCA_021781595.1 bacterium
TGATTACGGCGATGGTGTTCGTCGCGCTCGCGGTTTTTGGGGCGATCTCCTACTTCCAACTTGGACGCAGTCAGAATCCGCCGGGCGTCGAGTTTCCGATCGTCATCGTGCAAGCGAACTATCCCGGCGCCTCGCCACAAGACATGGAGCGCCTGGTCATCAAGCCGATCGAAGACCAGATGGACGGGATCGATCACCTGGACCAGATCTCGGCGACGGCGCAGGAAGGGACCGCCACGGTCGTCGTGCAGTTCCAGATCGGCACGAACCTCGATCTCGCCGCGGTGGACGTGCAGCGCCGCGTCGACACCGCGCGCATCTACATGCCATCGGACATGGACCCGCCGTACGTCTACAAGAACGGATCCTCGAGCCCACTGCTCATGCTTGCGGTCAGCTCCAGGTCGCTTTCTCCGACGGCGCTCACGGAGGTCGTGATCAATCAGGTCAAACCGCTCCTGCAGCAGATTCCGAACGTGCAGGCGGTCACCGTCGACGGCGCACTCACGCGCGAGTTTCACGTTCAGCCGGATCCATCGAAGCTGCTGGCGATGAACGCGACGCTCGGCGACGTCTTCAATGCGGTCGCGCAGAACAACGCGCTACTGCCCGGAGGCCTGCTCGAACAGCCCACACGTGAGGCGTCGGTCAACATCAACGCGGAGATCAACCACGCGGGAGACCTCGCCGCGATTCCCCTGCCGATACCGGGCCAATCCAATCGCTATCTGCGCATCGGCGACGTCGCGGCGGTTAGCGACAGCCACGTTGAGCAGCGTTCGATTTCGCATTACAACGGTAAGCCTGAGTTGTACGTTTCTCTGTCACGCGACATCAGCGCCGACGAGATAAAGTCGACACAAATCGCTCGGCAGCAGGTCAAGAAGATCGAGGCACAGTTCCCGCAGCTCACGTTTACGGAGATCGGAGCCCCGGCCGATTACGTGCAAGCCTCGCTGAACGGCGTGTGGCAGTCGCTCTTCGAAGGCATCTTCCTGACGGCCATCGTCATGATGCTTTTCCTGCATGCATGGCGCAATGCGGCCGTCGTCATGATCGCGATTCCGACCTCGATCCTCTCGACCTTCGTCGCGATGAACCTGCTCGGCTTCCATCTGGACATGATGTCGCTGATGGGCCTCTCGCTCATCATCGGCATCTTGGTCGACGACTCGATCGTCGTGCTCGAAAACATTGCCCGGCACCGTGATCTCGGCCAGGCGCCGATCGAGGCCGCCATCAACGGGCGTACGGAGATCGGCGGGGCCGCCATCGCGATTACGATGGTCGACGTGGTCGTGTTCCTGCCGATTGCACTGCTCTCGGGGATCGTCGGGCAGTACCTGCGGGAGTATGCGCTGGTCGTCGTGATCGCGACGCTCTTCTCGCTGTTCGTCTCGTTCACGCTCACGCCGCTGCTGGCAGGGCGCTGGAGCGTCAAACAGCGTTCGCAGGGCCGCCCGCGTTGGATGGACTGGTTCAAGAACGTTTGGCTGGACGCCGGCCTGAGCGTCGTGGGCATCGCTCTCGCCGCGTTCGTGCCGAACGGCTACCTGAAGGTCATCGGCATCTTCGTCATCGCGCTTGTGCTCATGAACATGTTCGTGCAGCGCTACGATCGCATCCTGGAGTTCTACAAATCTCGAGCGCTGCCGTTCGGCCTCGCGCACGGGACATTCGTCGTGTACGTCTGTGTGGCGCTGCTGCTCAACGCGTTCATGCTGCTGGCCCCGACGCCGCAGCACGCGCTCAACATGGCGGTCGTGAAGATCGATGCGTTGCTCTGCGCCGGATCGGCGATCTACTTCGCGATCCGCTCGCTGCTTCGCGGCCGCCAACCACGCAACGGCTCGGCCAAACGCGTGCCGGTGATGCTTGCCGCGATGGGTTTGCCGCTCGTGCTGCTGCTCGTCTTTGCGCCGCTCGGGCAGATCAGCTTCGATTTCGTTCCGAACGTCCAGACCGGCGAGATCAACATGACCGTGACCTATCCGCCCGGCACGCCGATTCGAACGACCGAGAACTACGTCCACCGCCTAGAGATGGGGATCCTGAAAATCGACGGGATAAAATCGGTGACGTCGGTCGTCGGAAGCAAGCCTTTCGGCTGGGGCGAGGTCGTCGGCGGGAATTACGCGCAGCTGAACGCGCAGACGCGCAAGAGCCGCCGGGGTGACACCAACGCGATCATCGGGGAGATTCGCAAACTCGGGTACCTGACGCCGGGAGGCGATCTGCAGGCGCAGGGCGATACCGGCGGCGGTTCTGGAACGCCGATCTTCTATTCCGTCTCGGGGCCCGACAACGAGCTCAACGCGGCTGCCGAAAAGATTGCAACGGTGCTGCGCAACACGCCCGGGAGTGTCAACGTGGCGACGAGTTCGGAAGTGGCGGCGCCACGCCTCAACGTCAACGTGAACGCGGCGACGGCGGCACTGCTCGGAGTCTCACCCGCGCAGGCCGCGCTACAGGCGCGTCTTGCGCTGGCCGGCGGCGTTGCTACGAAAGTGCGCACGCCGGCGGGTTTGGTCGACGTGCGCGTGCAGCTGCCGTACAGCGTTCGCAACAGTCTGCAAACGCTGGAATCGGTCCGCGTGCGCGCGGCCGACGGAACGCTGGTCCCGCTTTCCGACATCGCCACGTTCCAGTGGACAAATGCGCCGACGAAGATCGATCATCTGAACCGCCAGCGGGTCGTGAACATCTTCGGCGATAATCTGCCGAACTATTCGTTGGGCGCCGTCACGGGGCCGCTCGAGCGCGATCTCCGCACGCCCGGATTCCTTCCGCCCGGCGTGACCGTTCATTCTCAAGGCGACACGAAATACATGATGGAGACAATGGTCAACATGATCGTCGCGCTCGTCATCTCCTTCATGCTCGTCTACATGCTGATGGTGATTTTGTACGGTTCGTTCGTGGAGCCGCTCATCGTCATGTTTGCCGTGCCGCTCGCCATCATCGGCGCCTTCTTCGCGCTCGGGTTCATGCACCTCATCGATCCGAACGGTGGCCAATCGCTCAATCTGCTCTCGATGCTCGGCATCGTGATGCTCTTCGGGCTCGTCGCGAAGAACGGCATCCTGCTCGTCGACTACTCGAACACGCTTACCAAGCGAGGCATGCGGGTGCGCGATGCGGTGCTGCAGGCGGCGGCGACGCGCTTTCGCCCCATTCTGATGACGACGACAGCGATGGTCTTCGGTATGCTTCCGCTGGCGATTGGACTCTCCGAGGGCGGCGAATGGCGGCAGGCGATGGGCACGGTCATCATCGGCGGCCTGCTCAGCTCGTTGATCCTCACGCTTTTTCTGGTGCCGATGATCTACAACACGTGGATGGGCGCGCTGGAACGGCGTGCCGATCGCCGTGCCCTCAAGGCCGAGATGGTCTTGCAACCCGTGCCCGACGCGTGAGATCCCGTCTGCACGGCGCTTGCCGGCGCTTGCGAACGAGGCACCGGCACCGGTGGCGTGCAACGACCCGGATATGCGTATCCTCGTTACCGGCGCAGCGGCCGGCTTGGCTGCAGGCGTAGCCGTCGCCCTGGCGCGCGACGGCCACGATCTGACGATCACCCACCGGCCTGGTGGCAGCGACCCATCCGGGACGCTCGCCCTCGTTGCCGCGGCAGGAGCCGCCGCGCGAGCCGAGCCCGTGGAGTTTCTCGGCGACGAGCGCACCGTCGGCGCCGCGCTGGAGCGCGCGGTGCGCGTGGGGGGACCGTTCGATGCGCTCGTGCATGCGGTCGGCCCGATGACGATCAAACGCTTCGAGCGCTGCACCCTTGCCGACTACCACGACATGCTGGACGGGAATCTTCGCAGCGCGGTCCAGGCCGCTGCCGCCGTGCTGCCGGCTATGCGGGCATCGGGGTTCGGGCGCATCGTCTTCTTCGGCATGAACGGCTCGGAGACGTCGCAGCCGGCGCGCGGGCTATCGCTGCACGCGGCCGCAAAGTCGGCACTCGTGAGCTTCGCGCGCACGCTCGCGCTCGAAGAAGGCCGCCGCGGCATCACCGTCAACGTGGTCGAGCCCGGCGACATCCGTCAAAAGTCGCTGACGCGCGAGGCGGCTCGCAATCAGACCGGCGGCAACCCACGGGGCCGCCCGGGCACGTGGGAGGACGTCGCCGACGCCGTCCGTTTTTTCGTGAACGGCGACCACGACTTTGTGAACGGAGCGGTGCTACGCGTCACCGGGGGGGCTACCGAAGCCTACGAGCGAAGCGCTACCGTTCCATGAGTTTTGACGAAACGAATAGGCACCGCGCTTTCGCGTTGCCGGGCGCCTCGCGCAACTACGGTCCCGACAAGACCGTCTACGTCGAGCACATCGACCTGCATCTCACGCCCGACCTCGCGTCGCACGCGCTCGACGGTATCTGCACGACGACCGTTCGGGCGCTCGACGAAGACGTCGCGTCGCTGGCGCTGGATGCGATCGATCTGCAGGTGAGCTCCGTGGAACGCGACGGGCTGCCACAGCGCTTTACCTGCCGCGACGGGAAACTGGAGATCGCGTTCGTTCCCGCGATCGCGGCCGGGGAGCGTGCGGCGTTTGCGATCGCCTACCGCATCGCCGAACCGCGGCACGGACTCTTTTTCGTCGAACCGACGGCGGCCTATCCTCACAAGGTCGCTCACGCTTGGACCCAAGGCCAAGACGAGAACGCGCGGTACTGGTTCCCGTGCCTGGACTATCCGCACGAGAAGCAGACGAGCTCGGCGACGATCGTGGTGCGCAAAGGCCTCTTCGCGCTCTCCAACGGCGAGCTCACCTCTCGCGAAGACCGCGGAGACCTGACGGCGTTTCGTTACGAACAGCGCGTGCCGCATTCGACGTACCTGATGACGCTGGTCGTCGGGCCCTTCGTCGAAGTCTCGTCTCCCGTCGCCGCCGGCGCCGTACCCGTCTACTATTACGTCTTGCCCGGGCGCGAAGCGGACGGCGAGCGCGCCTTCAGCAACACGCCGCGGATGATCGAGTTCTTCGAGCGAATGACGGGCGTTCCGTATCCCTACGCGCGCTACTCGCAGATCGCCGTCGGCGACTTTATCTTCGGCGGCATGGAGAACACCTCGGCGACCACGCAGACCGATCGCACCTTGCACGACGAGCGCGCGCATCTCGATTTTTCGAGCGACCCGCTGGTTTCGCACGAACTAGCGCACCAGTGGTTCGGCGATCTCTTGACCTGCCGCGACTGGGCGCACGCGTGGCTCAACGAGGGCTTTGCGACGTACTTCGATTGCGCGTGGCGCGAAGCCGACTTGGGATACGACGAGTATCTCTACGCGATCTTCGGTTGCGTCGAACGCTACGTGCGCGAGGACGCGGACCGCTATCGCCGGCCGATCGTCTGCAACCAATTCCGCGACCCGATCGAACTCTTCGACCGCCATCTCTACGAAAAGGGTGCCGCCGTGCTGCACATGTTGCGCGGCGATCTCGGCGACGCCCGTTTCCGGCGTGCCATAGCGCGTTACGTGAGAGATAACGCGCAACGCAGCGTCGAGACGATCGATTTGATACGAGCGATCGAGGTTTCGACCGGGCGCAACATGCGCGGGTTTTTCGACCGATGGGTCTTTCGCGGCGGTCACCCGGAACTTTCCGCGAGCGTGAAGTGGGACCCGGAGCGCAAGACGGCAACCGTGACGATCGACCAAAAACAGCCGATCGATGCCGAGAACCCGCCTTACGCCCTGGATATCGACGTCGGCTTCGTTCTCGAAGCGCCCACTTCTCCGGCCGCCGATTTCAGCAGCGGGCCCATCGTGGGCGAACGGCGGGTCCGCATGCGCGTCGAACGCGATCGCCAGACGATCGCGGTGCCACTCGGCGCGCGACCGGCACTCGTTCGCATTGATCCGGGAGCCTTTGCCCTCGCAACCGTCACGTATGAGTATGGGACAGAGTGGGCGGTGGCCGCGCTGCGCGGCGATCCCGACGTGGTCGCGCGGATTCGCGCGGCGCGCGAACTGGCAAAAGACGGCTCGCTGCACGCGCGCGAGGCGCTGGCATGGGGGCTCTCGCACGACCCGTTCTGGGGCGTATCGGCGGAGATCGCCAAGGCGATCGCAAGCACGCACGCACCGTGGGCTCGCGTGCTGCTCGCCGAGGCGTCGCAGCACGCCCATCCCAAGGTTCGGCGCGCGGTTGCCGAGGGGCTTGGGAGTTTCAAACATCCCGATGCCGCTAGCGCGCTGCTCGCCCCGGCCCGGGGCGACGCCTCGTATTTCGTTACCGCGCAAGCGCTGCACTCGCTCGGCCAGACGCGAGACGAGCGCGCCTTCGATCTCTTGCAGGCCGCGTTACGGAGCGAGAGTTGGAACGGCACCATCGCCGCCGGCGCCGCACGCGGCTTGGGTGAACTCGCAGATCCGCGCGCGACGGCGCTATTGATCGCGGCCGCGGCTCCGGGCTCGGACGAAGCCGTCCGCCGCGCGGCCGTCGAGGGATTGGCACGGCTCGGCGCTTCGGTCGAGAGCGAGCGTACGCGCGTCGTGCATGCGATCGGCGATCTCCTCGACGACGAAGCCTTTCTCGTGCGGCTCGCCGCGATCGCCGCGGCCGAAGATTTGGCCGACGCGCGCCTGCTCGCGGTCCTCGAGCGCGTCTCGCTCGGCGCGTTGGACGGCCGCGCCCGCCGCAGTGCGGACGAAGCTGCGATCCGGATCCGAGAAGCGCAGAGAGTTCCGGCCCAAGTGACGGCGCTGCGCGACGATCTCGACCGGCTTCGTGAAGACCAGCGTAAGATGCAAGAGGAGATCGAGAAGCTCTCGCAGCCGTAGGAACCTGTCGGAGTTAAACGCGTTGCGGGTCTTCACCGTTGCGGCTTCGAATCGAGGGACGGGTATGTTAGACCAAGAGACGCTCGCGAGGCTGCTGGGCAAGGCATTGGCACGCGGCGGCGACTATGCTGACGTCTTTTGCGAAAGGCGCGTCGCTCTTTCGTTTCGTTTGCAGGGGGGCGTCATACACGAAGGCGGCCTCGTCGTAACGCAGGGCGTCGGGATCCGAACGATCGCCGGTGAATCGGCGGGTTACGGATACTCCGACGATCTCTCCGCTGCCGCGCTGGCGCGGGCCGCCGGCGTGGCTTCGATGATCGCGCACGGCAGTAACGGCGCCGGGCGGCGCGCACCGGTCGAACCGGTTGCCGTTCCGCGGTTATACGATGCCGATGGCTCCGCGAGCTCCGATTCCGCCGCATACGTGAAGTTACTGGAACGCGCGGACGTTGCGGCACGCGCCTTCGATCCGCGCGTC
>JAJXWN010000068.1 GCA_021781595.1 bacterium
GCCGCACGAGATCGGCCGCGGCGGCGCGAGCCTGTTGCGTCGCCGTCTCGCTTGGGTCGTGGCTGATCGGCGCGATGGGGCGATAATACGAGTTCAGATCTTGGTTCGTCTCGCCGGGCCCGGTGGCGATCACCACGTCCATCGGCGCGACGATCGTCCGCGAATCGGGCACACCGAAGAGCGCTTCGTTCTCCAGACGCTCGGACCGGTCGAGCTTCGCGATGTCGTGGAAGTTCACGTAGGCGACGTACCCGTTGAGATCCCGTGCGATCTTCTGTTGCCTCCATAACGCGCCGCCGAGTGCGTCGGCGAACGCTTTCAGCTCCTTCTTTTGCACCGGGTCGGTCGATTTTGCTGCTAGTGCCCGCAAGCGTTCGACTTCGCTTTTGCCCGAGATCGCGTTTTCGACGAGCGAGGAGGCATAGCCGGCGATCGCGTTGAGATCGCGGAACCGGTGGATCGGATTGCCGTCGTCGAGATCGACGGTACGCAGCAGCGAGACCGTTCGGTCCAGCTCGGCGTCGTTGCGCAAGGCGCTGACGATCGCGCTGTTGGCGTGCGTTACGATCCTAGCGCACGACGCTTTGGCTCGCACGTGCGCGATCGTTTTCAGTAGGGGAGCGGGCGTGGCTGTAGGAGTCGGCGATGGGGCGGGACTCGCGGGCACCATGGCTGCGCCGAACGCAACGACCATAAAGAAGCGATCCAACATGGCAACGTCCTCCCTTGAGGAATTCGTCTTATAAGAATGCACCCGCAGGGCGCCCTGTGACAAGACCTCGAACGCCTCGTTGCGTGAGAAGACTCTGGGCCGTGCTTGCGTTGCTCGCCTTGGCTGGCTGTCGCGACGTCCGCATTCAAACCCTCCAGCGAGGGACGACGACGAGCGTCGCCGGCGGCAACGAGATTGCCGTCGTTAGAAATGAGTCCGGTCTCGAACGGCTGGGCATTCGGGCGCCGGTCCGCTTTCGTAACGAATTTGGCGTGCTCTTGCTCATGGGCCCTCACGACCGGACCGGTTATCGCCAGATCGTCGAGTCGATCGGAGCCAACCCCAATCGCGTGCGGGTCGTGGCGTTCGAGGAGGCGCCTGCCGACGGAGGCGACCCGTCGCGTCCATACCGTACCTACACCTTGTGGATCGTGCCGAACTCGGCGTACCGCAGCGGGATTCGGGTCGTTGTCGTGACGCCGTCGGACGATCCGGTCGCGCATACCACGTTGCCCTAGGAGGCTATCGGAGTAGTCCGCGACGGACGATACTCTAACGGGCAAACGAATGACTCCCCCCGAATGAGGTGCATGCTGGAACACGCAATCTCCGAATTGGATGTCCGGGTAGGCCGGCTTGGCACGGTGCTTGAGCCGGGCGGGGATCCTTTGCAAGCCGAAGGCACGCTTAACCCTGCCGCCGCGCGTGCGCGCAACGGTTCGTTGTTGCTATACCCGCGCGACGTCGCCAAGGGGAACGTCTCGCGCGTCGGCTTGGCGGTGGGCCATCCTGCCGGCGAGCGCCCTGCGGCTTTCGAGCGCGCCGGCTTTGCGCTCGAACCGAAGGCTCCCTACGAGCGGCGCCCGCATCCCGGTTACGGCTGTGAGGATCCGCGCGTGACCTTCGTGCCGGTTCTGGACCAGTACGTCATGGCATATACGGCGTTCGGGCCGAACGGTCCGCGCATCGCGATAGCGCTCTCCGACGACGGGTATCTCTGGAAACGTGTCGGGCTACTGCGTTTCGACCGGCCGGGCATGCACGTCGGCGACGATAAAGACGCGGCCGCGTTTCCGGAACCGGTGCGTTCGCCGAAGGGCGTGCTCTCGCTGGCCTTTTACCATCGCCCGATGCTGCATCTCTCGGCCGTTGACGGCCGGGCTGCGATTCCCATGATCGAACGCATGCCCTTCGAAGACCGCGAGTCGATTCGCATCGCGTACGTTCCGCTCGAACCGGTGCTGGGTGATCGCGAACGGATCCTCGATGTCTGCGAAAGCGTGCGCGTAATGTCGCCGAACGCTGATTGGGGCTCGCTCAAACTCGGAGCGGGGACGCCGCCCGTGCGCATCGACGAAGGCTGGATGTCGCTCTACCATGCCGTCGACGTGTTCGGCGCGACCGGCGAACGCCCAAAGCTGCGTTATAGTGCGGGCGTGCTTATCCACGATGCCGAGGAACCCCATCGCGTGATCTACCGCTCGCCGCAGCCGATACTCACTCCACAAGCCGAACGCGAGCTGCAGGGGATCGTGGACAACGTCGTTTTCCCGACCGGCATCGATCCGCGGCCGGATCTCGGAGCGCGCACGTTCGACGTATATTACGGCATGGCGGACTGGTCGATCGGCGCCGTGCGCCTGAGGCTCGAGCAGTCGCGGGCATTTCGAGAACCGGCCGAAAGCGCCGCATAACGTGCCCCGCGCATGCTGAGGTATTACGCCGCCGCGACGGCGATCGTGCTCGTATTCGCCGTCGTTGCGGCGGCATATTTCAATCGAGACCGGCTCCGGATCAAGCTGGCGTCGGTCTACGCGCCGGTCACGCCGAAGCCCGCGCCGCCGAACCCGAACCGCACCGCCCCGTCGGGCGCCTTTCGCGGTACCGTGCCGTGGGCTCTCTCGGCGCTACCGGAGTGTTTCATGCCAACGAAAATCATCCACGGCGCCCGGCCGTTCGTGCTCGCGCGTCTTCCCGCGTCCGCGGTCGCAATCCGGCCGCCGGCGACGCTGCATTACGCGGACTGCACCGTGCGTATCGTCGGCGACCAAGCATTCGTAGCGCGCGGCGCCGACCGCTTCCACATTCCGCCGCACGCGCGTTTCTATCGCGGGCGCGGCGGCTCGCTCTTGCTTCTGCACTGGACCCGGCGCGGGGCGATCTTATGGTCCTACTTGCCTGCGAGAGCGCACTTGTGATGGGCTCCATCGCCGAAGAGACGAGTAAGCGCCGGACGTTTGCGATCATCTCCCACCCCGACGCGGGCAAGACTACGCTCACGGAAAAATTGCTGCTCTATGGCGGAGCGATTCAAACGGCGGGCCAAGTATCGGCGCGGCGTCGCCAGGCAGCCGCGACGAGCGACTGGATGGATCTCGAAAAGCAGCGCGGCATCTCGATCACCTCGACCGTTTTGCAGTTCCCGTACCGCGGGTTTACCGTCAATCTGTTGGACACGCCGGGACATCAGGATTTTGGAGAGGATACCTATCGGACGCTACTGGCGGCCGATTGCGCCGTCATGCTGATCGACGCCGCCAAAGGCGTCGAACCGCAGACCAAGAAACTCTTCGCGATCTGCCGCGCGCGGCGGATACCGCTCTTCACTTTCGTCAACAAGATGGACCGTCCGAGCCGTGAGCCGCTGGAACTCCTCGACGAACTCGAGAGCGTGCTCGGCATCGGGGCGCTTCCGATGAATTGGCCGCTGGGAAACGGCCCCTCGTTCAAGGGCGTCTACGATCGGCGAACGCGGGAACTCCATCTGTTCGGGCGCACCGTTCACGGTTCGAAGAAGGCGCACGTGCAGACCGCCGACGCGCGCGACCCGCAGATTCGCGAACTGCTCGATCTGCAGTCGTACGAGCGCTTCTTGGAGGGCATCGACCTGCTCGACGGAGCCGGCGCGGCGTTCGACCGCGATGCCATGATGCGCGGCGACATCACCCCGGTCTTTTTCGGCAGCGCGGTGACGAACTTCGGCGTGCAGCTCTTTCTCGACGATTTCATAGCGATGAGCCCGCCGCCGCTAGCGCGCGTTCTCCGCGACGACCGCGGGCGGGAGACCGCGATCGACCCGGCCGACGAGCGCTTCACCGGTTTCGTATTCAAGATCCAGGCCAACATGGATCCGCGCCATCGCGACCGCATCGCGTTCGTGCGCGTCTGTTCGGGGAAATTCGAACGAGATATGTCGGTGCGCAACGCGCGGACCGGTAAAGACGTGCGCCTCGCGCGTGCGATGAAACTCTTTGCGAGCGAACGCGAATCGCTCGTCGCCGCCTACGCCGGAGATGTCGTGGGTCTGGCGAATCCCGGAGTATTCGCCATCGGCGATACGCTCGCCCAGGGCGACCTCGGACGATTCGCCGGGATTCCGTCCTTCGCCCCGGAACATTTCGCAGCCGTTCGAAGCGTCGATTCGGCGAGCTACAAATCGTTTGGGAAGGGCATCGCGCAGCTGCGCGAAGAGGGGGCGATTCAGGTGATGTATCCGTACGGCTCGACGCGTACCGAGCCGATATTGGCGGCGGTCGGAGCCCTGCAGTTTGAAGTGGTGAAGTACCGTCTCGAATTCGAGTACAACGTAAAGACGGTGCTGACGGCCCTGCCGTACGGCGTCGCCCGCCGCGTGAACGGCGACAGCCAGGCGATCGCTGCGGCGCAACTGCCATCCAATGCCAAGCTCGTCGAGGATTGGGACGGCCGCCCGGTCGCGCTGTTCGAAAGTGAGTGGAGCGTACGGCTGGGCGAGGAATGGAATCCCGCGCTGCGGTTCGGCGAATTTACGGCCGTCACCGCGCCGGCGGGCTCGGTCGTCCGGTGACCGCCGGCGAGCCTGCCGCGGTCAGATTTTCGGATATCCTCGCCGCCGCCGAGCGGCTGCGAGGCATCGCGCACCGGACGCCGGTCGTAACTTCGACGACGCTCGACGAGCGCACGGGAGCGCACGCGTTCGTCAAATGCGAGAACCTCCAACGTATGGGCGCGTTCAAGTTTCGCGGTGCGTATAACTGTATCGAGCAACTCGACGAGGAGCAGCGGCGCCGCGGAGTCGTGACCTTTTCGAGCGGGAATCACGCACAGGGCGTCGCGCTCGCAAGCCGTTTGCTGGGCGCGCGCGCCACGATCGTCATGCCGCAGGACGCGCCGCGCTCGAAGGTCGACGCTACTCGCGGTTACGGTGCGGAGATCGTCTTTTACACGCGAGGTGAGGGCGACCGCACCGCCATTGCGCTACGCATCGCCGAAGAACGTGGGGCGACGCTCGTCGCGCCTTACGACGACGAGCGCGTGATCGCCGGGCAAGGAACGGCGGCACTCGAATTGCTCGAGGATGCCGGACCGCTCGACGCGATTATCGTCCCGGTCGGCGGTGCGGGACTGCTCGCGGGCACGGCGATCGCCGCCGCCGGCGTCGACGGACGAATCGGCGTTTGGGGCGTCGAGCCCGAAGCCGGGAACGACGTGCAGCGTTCGCTTGCGGCCGGCAGGCGCATCGCGATTCCGGTACCGCAGACCATCGCGGACGGCATGCAAACGGAGTCCCCGGGCGAACTGACGTTCCCGCTCGTGCAACGGTACGCTCGCGGTGTCGTGACCGTGAGCGACGACGAATTGCGGGCGGCGATGCGCTTTGCTTTCGAACGCATGAAACTCGTTTTCGAACCCAGCGGTGCCGCCGCTCTAGCCGCGCTGCTCTTTGGAAAGATCGATCTGGCCGGCAAACGGGTGGGCGTTATCGCCAGCGGCGGCAACGTCGACGCGGACCGCTACGCGGATCTGATCCGCAGATGACGCCGGCGTTTGCGCGCCGCCACTGGATACCACCGGGCGCCCTCGTCTTCGGGCAGATCGCGCACGGAGCGTCGTGGTTGCTACTGCTGTGGATCGCGGCGCGGTCCCCGCTCGCCGGCGTTACGCCTGCGATGCTCGCCTGGGTGCACCTCGTTGCGCTCGGCTGGTTCACGATGACTGCGCTTGCGATTCTCATCCATGCTCTGCCGGGGTTCACGGAGGTTACGTGGGAAGGTGAACGCCTCGCACGAGCCGCGCTGTGGCTGTTCGGTGCCGGCTCGCTTGCGCTCGTCGTCGCGTTCGTCGCTTACCCTGCCGCTCTGGGTTGGGCGGCGTTATCGATCCTGCTTGGGACCGCGCTCTACCTCTCGCCGGCGTATCGCACGCTCGGCAAAGCGATGCGCGGCGAAGGCGCGCAGCGGGCCATCGCACGTGCCACCGGTGTGACGTTCGCGTTCCTCATACTGACGGCGTTGGCCGGCGCGGGGCTAGCGGCGCTGCTCGGCGGCTGGCCGGTCCCCGCGTGGATTGCGCTACTGCCCGCCGTGCACGCGCACTTGGGGCTCTTCGGCTGGCTCTCGCTGTTGATTTTCGGCGTCTCCGCGCGTACCATCGCACCGATCGCCGGCGGTAAATCGCGCTTTCGCTGGATGCATCCCGCCGTCGGCGTGCTGACGCTGCTAGGCGTCCCGCTGCTTGCGATCGGATTGGGTTTGGGATCGCAGCCGCTCGTCTGGACCGGCGGCGTCGTATTCGCAGCAGGTGCGATCGTGTACGCTATCGACATCGCCGATTGCGTCTTCCGCGCAACCGTAGCGCACCGTCCCCCGCAGGCATTCATGCTGGCGAGCGTGAGCTGGCTGCTCTTGGGCTTAGCGGCCGGAGCCGGCGTGCTGCTGGGCGAGCCGTGGCAGTACGCCTACGTTTTCTTGCTCTTGATCGGGTGGGTCGGGCAGATGGTCAACGCGCACGCTTACCACATAGGCATTCGGCTCCTCTCGACGCTCTACCGCGGCGACGACGACGAGACGCCGCCCGGCGCTCTACTCGACGCACGCCTTTCGTGGATATCTTTTTCGGCGTTTCAAGTGGCCGTCGCGGCGGTTGCGGTGGGGTTGGCTCGGTACGATCCGGCGCTCGCCTCTTACGGCGCGGCGATCGGTTTCGGCGGCGTGCTCGCGATGGGCGCGAACGTTGCCGTCGCGCGGAGACGCGCCGCTCACGGTGCGAGCGGCGTGCGCCCCATCGCATAGAACTCGGCATTGGGACGCATTCCCATGACGCCCGCCATGCGATTGGAGAACCCGAAGAAGGCCGCGACGGCTCCGATATCCCAGACGTCGTCATCGCTGAGACCCGCAAGGTGCATGACGTCGATTTCGTGTTCGGTGGCGGCGAAGCCCTGTTCGTTTACCGCGCACGCGAAACGCAGGATCGCTCGCATGCGCGGAGGGAGGTCCGCGGTGCGCCAATCGTTCGCGATCTGTTCGGCGAGTACCGGGTTCTTACTCAGCACGCGCAGCGCGGCGCCGTGGGCCGTCATGCAGTACTGGCAGCGGTTCTCGGACGAAACGGCAACCACGATCGCCTCGCGCTCGACGCGGCTCAAACCGCTCGGCCCTTTCATCAGCACGTCGTGATAGGCCAGGAACGCGCGGAGATGCTCGGGCCTGCGCGCGTACGCCCGAAAGACGTTCGGAACGAAACCGATCTTCTCGCGGTTCTTTTCGTAGATCGCCCGAATATCGTCGGGCAGTTCGCTCTCGGCGGGTTCTCCGAAGCGCGATACGCGCGCATTGATCTCTAAGGGCTGCTCCATATCCTGATTCCGTTCTCGCGGATGAAGTGAGGGGCGGTCGTGCCGCCCCTCTGGTGCCGCGTGGTGCGATTACGTTACTTGATATTTCCGCAGGAGACGTAGTCTTTGAGATCGGACGCGCTCTTGTGGACGTTGACGGCGAACTTGCCGCCCGACACCGCACTCAGCGCGACGTTCTTCAAAAGAGTGGTCGACGCCCCGCCGACGACGTTGGCCAGGGGATACTTCGGAACGGGGTTGAGTTTGGCGCACGTTCCCGGATGGATGTGTGCGGGCTGAGCGGTCTTGGGCGCGTTCTTCAGCGCGATCTTCACCTGGAGGTTGGCACCCATCTGCGTGAGCGTCGCCGTACCGCTCTCCTTGCTGCCGTTCTCGGCGTTCAGAGTCACAACGACGGGCTTGGCCGGGGAGGCCTTCACCGCGAGGGCAGCGGGTTTCGCCGTCGGCGCAACGCTCGCCGTCTGGGTCGATTGCGATGAGGAGCAGCCGGCTATCGCCAGCAGCCCGATCGCGGCAAGTACGATGCGAGGAGTTTTCATCTGGACCTCTTTCGGTAGAGAAGCGATTCGAGGGTTGCGAAGGCGGCTTTGGCCTGCTCGGTCGGCGCTGCATCCGCCCCTTCCACCACGTTCAGGAGTTCGCCAAGGCGCGCGTTGATGCTGCCTAAACGCGCGGCATAGGCGCGATCCATCGCAGCTACGATGCGGCTCCCCAAGTCGAACTGCCGCTCGAGTTGCGCCTGCGTGATCTGGACCCTCGGATCCATGACCAGCAGCAGCGGCCGTCTGTACGTGTGTCCGTCGACGGTGAGCGCGACCGTGTATCTCCCCGGTACGGCCAGCACGCCCTGTGGAACGCGCGGCGTGGCATGGATCGTGGCCGCGATGGGATAGCCGTGAAAGACGGAGTCCGGCGCGGGGTAGTGCAGATCCCAGACGAACCGGTGCATGCCGGCTGTGGCCGCAGGAATCTGCGGCGGCCGCACCCAGTAGGCCGGCACGTCGATCTCGGGATCGATCGGGGAGGGCCGGTCCGTGCTCGACCAGGAGCGCACCAGCCTGCCCCGTGCGTCGTAGACGGCGATGCGCAGCGGCCCGTTTGCCGTGGCTCCGAGGTAATAATCGAGGATCGCGCCGGCCGGTGGGTTCGCGCCCGCCGGCTCCTCGGGTGGCAGTGGCGTATCGGTCCAAACGTCGCGACGGATGCGGTAGCTTCTTTCCGGCGCGTAGAGATACGCGCTCGCTCGCGCGATGCGGGCGCCGATTTGGCGCAGCGGCGTGATGTCGTCGAGTATCCAAAACGAGCGTCCGTGCGTGCCTGCGACGAGATCGTCGCCGTGCACGACCACGTCGCGGACCGATGTCGAAGGCAGATTCAACTGCAGCGATTGCCAGCGCGCACCGTCGTCAAACGAGACGTAGACCGTCCGTTCCGTTCCTGCGAAGAGCAGGCCCGCTCGCTTCGAATCCTCGCGGACGACGTTCACCGGCTCGTCGGCCGGCAGGCCGGTTACGATCGGTTGCCAGGTCTTGCCGCCGTCGTGCGTGCGATAGATATACGGGCGCAGGTCGTTCACGCGGAAGCGATTGACCGCGATGTATGCCGTATTGCGGTCGAAGTGCGAGGGATCGATCTGCGCGATCTTACTCCAGGGCCGCAGCCCCTTGGGCGTTACGTTCTTCCAGCGTTTGCCGCCGTCGCGGGTCACCCATACCAGGCCATCGTCGGTCCCCGCCCAGATGAGCCGCGCGTCGACGTACGACGGCGCGATGCTGTAGACGACGCCGCGATGGCGGCCGGCGTGCGGGTCGATCGCCGCAAACGTGCCCATCGAACGCGGCTCGCCGGGATCTTGGCGCGTGAGATCCGGACTGATCGCTTTCCACCGCCGGCCGCCGTCGGAGGTTTGCAGCACGACGTTCGCACCGAGGTACAAGACGTGCGGGTCGACCCGATTGAAGATGAGCGGCGCGGTGCGGTCGAAGCGGTATGCTCCTGGTTCGTACGAGGGCGAAACGTCCTGCGTTTGATGCGTGCGCTCGTCGTAGCGCGTCACCTTTCCGCCGTAGACGATCCACGGATGGAGCGGATCGGGCGCGATGTAACCATACTCCTCGGCGCCGACCGGGTGAAAATCGCGGAACGTGATCGAACCCGCATCGCTCCGGCTGCGCACCTCCGCGCTCCCGCTCTCTTGCTGGCCCCCGAAGACGCGGTACGGGAAACGGTCGTCGGCGATCACGTGATAAAATTGCGCGGTGGGCTGGTTGTACCACGAGCTCCACGTGCGCCCGTAATTCACGGAGAGGGTCGCCCCCTGGTCGCTGCCGAGCAGAATGATGTCGCGGTTCTCGGGGTCGATCCAGACGGTGTGGTAGTCGTCGCCGCCCGGCGCACCTTTGATCCCAGTCCAAGTCTTGCCGCCGTCGGTAGAGCGGTAGGTCGTCGTGTTCGCGGAGTAGACGACGTTGGGGTCGACCGGGTCCGCGGTTATGCCTGCGAAATCTTCGGTGCGTCCGCAGACGCGCCGTTCCGTGTCCGTCTGCGTCCAGGAGGCGCCTGCGTCGTCCGAACGGTAGACGCCGCAGCCGGCCGGTTTCTCGAGG
>JAJXWN010000069.1 GCA_021781595.1 bacterium
GGCTTTGCTCCCTCTTCGCGCCTCGCCCCGACGAAAAGTCCCTCGCTGGATCATGTCACGCCAATTATGGTTCAGCACACTAGGAGGCTGTCGCCGGCCTTCGAAGTCTTCGGTCGTGCAGATACAGCCGATCTTGCCCGTTGCGACGAGCGTAGAGTTGCGCCTTCTTCAGCTCGGCGACGCGGACGCGTTACACGCGCTCATCGTAAAGAACCTCGACCGCCTCAAACCGTGGTTCGATTGGGTGCACGACGATTACGGCCCTGGCGAGACCGCGGAGTTTCTGCGCTTATGCGAAGAGCGGCTGCAGGCGTGCGCGGATTTTTCGTACGGGGTCCGGCGCGGCAGCGAGCTGATCGGCGTCACCGGGCTGCACAAGATCGACTGGGGGAACCGCATAGCGCGCATCGGCTACTGGCTCGACCGCGAATCGACGGGAAACGGGATCGTAACGAAATCCGTGCGAGCGCTCGTGCAATACGCGTTTGAGACGCTACTGCTCCACCGGATCGAGATACGGTGCGCGCCGGACAACGTGGCAAGCCGCGCCGTGCCCGAGCGCCTTGGATTCGCCATGGAGGGTGAGCATCGGGACGCTCTCCGGCTGCGCGATCGCTTTCAGAGCCTGACGATGTACGCGCTCCTATCCGGTCATGTGGAATGACCTAACGCCGGCACAGCGCCGCGCCGCCGGCACTCGCGGCACCAACCTTCGCGTCGAGGCGGCGCCCGGTTCGGGGAAGACGCAGGTCGTCGTCGAGCGCTGTGCCGGCCTGGTCCGCGAGGGAGTCGGACCGGAGCAGATCTTGCTGCTTACGTTCTCGCGGCGTGCCGTCGGCGAACTGCGAGCGCGTTTGGCAGCACGGTTCGCTGCCGGCGTACCGCTTCCGGGCGTCCGTACGTTCCACGGGTTCGCTTCGCGACTGCTCGCCGTCGAAGGCGCGGCCTTTCGGAATCGGCGTCTACTGAGCGCTCCGGCCGAAGCGGCGCTCTTTGCCGAAGCGGTGCGCCGGACGGAGTTGACCGGTTTTCCCAAAGAGGTCGTTCACTCGGAACGCTTTCTTCGGGACGCGCAGCTGCGCGTCGCCGAATTAGGACGGGCCGGCGCCGGCGCCGTTGCGGCCTTCGAACGCGTCGCCGGTGCGAAAGTGCGCGATCTCGTCGCCATCGCACGGCAAGTGCGTGAGCTGCGGGACGATCTCGCGGTTGCCGATTACGACGATCTCGTCGGGCGCGCCGTTCGCCTGGCGGCGGATACGTCGAGCTCGGTTCACCAATGGCTGCAGGGACGGTACGCGCACGTATTGGTCGACGAATTCCAAGATTCGAACCCCCTGCATCTCGCACTGCTCCGGCATACCGGCGGGGAGATCTTCGCGATCGGAGACGCCGCGCAGGCGCTCTATGGCTTTCGCGGCGCCGCGCGCCAGGCGATCGAAGAAGCTTCGCGCGCTTTGGAGATGCGCCGCATCACCCTTCACGAGAGCTTTCGCTGCGCGCAAGCCATCTGCAATCTTGCCGCGGCAACGCCCTACCTTCCGCCACACGCCGCACCGATCTCGCTCGGCACGATGCCCGGCACCGTCGAGTACCGGCAAGCTGCGACGCCGCTCGACGAGGCATCGCTTATCGGCGAGCGGGTGGCAGATGCGATCGCACGCGACCGGCGACCGGCCAGTACGATCGGCGTGCTGCTGCGCACCTACGCGCCGCTTGGACCGCTGGTCGCCGCCGAGTTGGAGAGTCGCGGCATTCCGGTAATGCAAACCGGCGGAATGCTGCTGTTGCACGATCCGATCGTCGACGCGATCCTCGCCGGCCTCGAGGTCTTGCAAAAACCCGGCAATCTCGATGCGTGGACGCGGCTGCTGGCGCTGCCGGCGTTTGGGCATTCGCCGCTCCAGATGCGGCTCGCATTCGAAGGCGGCACCGGAGCCGGCATCGAGGCAGTCGCCCACGCGCTCTCCGCAGCGAATCTCAAGGGGCGCTTGGAGCCGGCACGGTTCGCCGAAACCTTCCGCGAGGCGCTCGCGCTCTGGAATGCGGACGAGCCGGTGCGCGCGGCGCGCAAACTCGCGCGCGGCTGGGATCTGTCCGGTTGGCTGATCGCCTCGGAACGCGACGAGAACGGCGTTCGCGCATCGAGCGCCCGTCTGAAGAGCTTTCTCGCCGGATTCGCCGATCTTCAAGCCGTGCGCCGTGATCTCGGGTTACCGGGCGGATCGGCTGCAACGCTCGATGCACTGATCGAGAACGCGGCGCGGTGGACCGACGAGGGAGACGATGGCGCGCCGGCAGACGCCGTACGCATGCTGACGATACGTGCGGCGAAGGGTTTAGAGTTCGACTATACGATCGTGGGCGACGCGGCCGAGGGCAGGCTGCCGCAGGAGCTGCGGCGAGACACCATGGCCCGCGACTCCGAGATCGCTCTCGCTCGCACGCTCGGCATCGATCTATCGACGACGGAAAGCGAACACGCCGGCGAGGAGGCCTCGCTCTGGTACGTCGCAATCACGCGCGCGAAAACGCGCCTGACGATCACCTGCGCCGCAAACGGGATGGACGGCGCGGTGCAATTGCCGAGCCGCTTCATACCGCGCGAGGTCGCCGAGCGATTCGAAAACGAACCCCCCTACCGGGCCGCGCTCACCTATCGCCCCGCGGCCGAGCCGCGATTTCTAGAACCGCAGATTCCGGTGCCGATCGCGCTTCCGCATTACGTGGCCGCGACCGGCATCGATACCTGGCTTGCGTGCAAGCGCCGTTTCTATTACAAGAACGTCTTGAAATTGAGCGACGCCGAAATGCCACCTAACGTGACGACCGGCAATGTGTTGCACGCGGTACTCGAACGCTTTCACGCTGACGAGCGCGATTTCTCGCACGTAGCGGATGCGGATGCCGAGCGCTGGGAAGCGCGCCTGCTCGAATTGCGCGCGTCGGTCTGGGGCGATAGCGCCCAGGATCTCGGCACTGCGCTTCAAGCGATGGCTGCCGCACGCAGGGCGGATCGGCTGCTCTCTGCTTACGCGCACTCACTCGCGCAGCTTGCGAGCGAGGCGCCGTTTACCGTCGTCGAAACCGAACGGACCCACCGATTCGAGCTTCACGGCATAGAGATAATCGGCCGCATAGACCGCGTCGATCGCCTCGCCGACGATTCGCTAGCGATACGCGACTATAAGACGAGCGGGCTGGACGCCACGCTGCGCGATGCAATCGCAAGTCTCGCCGGCGCGGCCGAGAGCGGCCGGGTTTGGGTGAAGGCGCTCAAGAAACGATTGTACGCCCAGCTTGCGCTCTACCGGCACGCGCCGGATCTTCCGAATACGCGAAGGGTGAGCTACATCTATCTCGACGGCAAGAAGGAACGGCGTAAGAGCACCGTCACCCCGGTCGAGATCGATACGCTCGAAGAGGGCGAAGCGCTCGCTTCGCTCGACGCGCTCCTCAAGACCCTCTTCTTCGACGTTTGGCGTGCCGAGGTGCTCGAACTCAAGCCGACCGAGAACGCGGCCGAATGCTCGCTCTGCGGTTTCGCGCAACTGTGCCCGGGCGCCGCGGCGGGCGAGGCATGACTACCGCGCGGTGGGAACTCGCGCTCGGCGGGGGCAAGCGTCCGAGCGACGACCAGCGTGCCGCGATTACGGCGCCGCTCGCGGGTCGCCGTTGCATCGACGCGGGCGCCGGAACCGGGAAGACCGCAACGCTCGCGCTACGCGCGTTGTACCTGATCGAGACGAGGCAGATACTCGCGCACGAGCTGCTCGTCGTCACGTTCACGCGCAAGGCGGCCGCCGAGATCGGTCAGCGCATCCACAACATGCTGCCGGCGAGCGGTGACGCCGGCACCGGCGGGTCCGTAACCTGTTCTACGATCCACGCGCTAGCGGCATCGCTGCTGCGCGAGTTTGCGTACGACTGCGGCCTCGGAGATCTGCCGCGAACCGTAACCGACGGCGAAGCCCGCGCGATATTCCATAGATCGTTTGCAGCGATGCTGCGCGGCGAACTCACTGCGGATGCGAGCGCATTGCCATTGCCGGATCTTCTGAGCGGGGGCTACGACTTCGAAGGCGATCTCGCATGCATCGCGCTCACGTTCAAGAACCGCGGCACCGGCGTCGACGAGTTCGAACGCGGCGCACTTGCCCGAAGCGACGTCCTGGAGCGGCAAGACTGGGGCCAGCTCTGGAAGCGAGACGGAAGATACAGGAGAGAAGTTCGCCGCGCGGCCGAGGAACCCAACCCCGAACGGACCGCCGGGCACCGCATCGCCGAGGCCGAAGCCGAGCGGAAGAACGTCCGCCTCGTCGCCGCGCTCTTTCGCCGCTTCGACGAAGATCTGCGAAACGCCGGCGCGATGACGTACGGCGACTTGATCGCCAGCGCAACCGCTATGCTGCTATCGCATCCGGAGATCGTAACGGTGCTGCGCGAGCGTTGGAAGTATGCGCTCATCGACGAGTTCCAGGACACGAGCCTGTGCCAAATGCGTTTCCTTACTGCGCTTTTCGGCGACGGGCCGCTGATGCCGGTGGGCGACTTCCGCCAGTCGATCTACGGTTTCAACGGCGCGCACCCGCGCGTGATGCAAGAGTTCAAAGAGATGGCGAACCGGACGTATCCCTTAACGGTTAATCGCCGGTCGTATCGCGAGATCGTGCAGAGCGCGCACGCGGTGCTGAGGGCGCGCGCGCCCGGACTTCTCGACGCGCTGGACGCGGGTCTGGATGCGAACAAGCGCGAGGGCGGCGCCGATGTCGTTCGCGTGCAGACCTTCCGCAGCGAAGGCGGCGCTAGAGAACATGCCCGGGAGGAAGCGCTTGGCATCGCTGGCGAGATCGAACGGCTGCTTCGCGGCGGCGTGAAGGCGTCGCAAATCGCCATCTTGCTGCGGCGGCGAACGCACGCGCAGGCTTACGTTCGGGAGCTCAACGCGCGGGGTATCGCCGCGGCTCTCGACCGGCGGACGGGGTTACTCGACGCCGCCGAAGTGCGCGACGCAATGGCCTGGATGGCGTTGCTCCTACGTCTCGATAACACTCGAGCCGCGGTTCGTATTCTACAGTCGCCCGCGGTCGGGATCTCGGATGGCGGCCTCGCCGCGATCGCCGGTGCCCCCGGGGCGCGTAACGCGGCATGGCTGCGGCCGTTGCTGCGTGGCGAGCTCGACGCGCAGCTCGACCCGGATACCGCCGCGCGAGTTCGATACTTCCGGTCGCTGCTCGAAGGGCTGCTGCACGCGCCGTCGTTGCCGCTGGCGCAGGGCGTGCGCGAAGTGCTGCGGCTTGCGCCGATCGCAGCATCTTATGCGACGCCGCCAAGCCTTGCCGCAGCCCAAGTCATCGCGAATTTGCGCAACCTCCAAACGCTGGCGGAAAGCCACGCGGCCGAGAGACCGATCGCGCGTCTCGCCGATTTCGTGACGTACCTAGAGGACTTCGTGAAATACGGCGACGAGCCACAAGAGGCGGAGCTGGATTTCGACGGCGTGCGCATCATGACCGTGCATCAGGCGAAGGGTCTGGAGTGGGATTACGTCTTCGTCGCCTGCGTCAGCGACGACCAATATAGCTCCGTCGATTTCGGACGCGGCCGGACGGTCCGCGTGGATCCGCAGTCGTATGCGTTGGCCCTACGCTTTAGCCTGGACGGAACGACGCCCCTGCGATGGTATATGTCGGACGCGCCGCACGACCCGCAGACCGGCATGCGGTCCGAAGAGGATCCGGGCAGGCGCGAACGCGAGGACGAACAGGCCCGCATTTTTTACGTCGCGATGACCCGTGCAAAGGAGCGGTTGTATATTTCCGGAATCCCGAGCAAAGGCAAGAAGGAGCCGCAGTTTCTTGAAACCGTGCGGCAGTGGGCGCTCGAACGCGATATCGCGCCCGAACGCCTCCATTTCGCCGCAGAACCGGGCCACGCGGCCGAGGCGTCCTCCGCAGCGATGCGGGCACCTATCGGCGTAACGCAAGATTGCGGCACCGTTGCGTACGAGGCGCAGTCCGTCTTCGTCCCGCGCATGTCGTTCACGGCGATCGCGACGTTCCAAACGTGCCCGCGCCAAGCACGGTACCGCTACCGCCTGTATCTTCCCGATCTGCGCGAGGGCGAGGCGCCGTATGCCGGTGCAGTCGAAAGCGCGGCGGCAACCATCGACGCCACGACGTTCGGAAATATCGTGCACCGCGCTATGGAACTCTGGGGACGAGCCGCCATCGACGGTGCCCCGGTCGAGGAAAAGGCAGCCTTCGCGCAGGCGATCGCCGAGTTCGCCGAGGTACCCGAGAGCGAACGCCGGCGCGCTCTTGCTGCGGTTAGGTCCGCGATCGATGCGCTCGCCGGTTACGTACCGATCGAGGTAGAGGCGCCGTTTACGACGATCATCGAAGGGATCCGCATCGAGGGCTACATCGATCTGGTCGCGCGCGAGCGGAACGGCGCGATCGCCATAATCGACTATAAGACCGGGCGTACCGAAGACGAGCATTATGCGCTGCAACTCGCAGTCTACAAGCATGCGTACGAGGAGTCGCACCCGGGCGCGATGGTTCTGCCCTCGATCCTTCGGGTAAGCGGCGATGGCGCTCGCTTTCGCAGTGGCCGCGAGGTTTCGGCGGAAGAGTTGGGCCGGTCCATTAGGGAGGCAGGCGCGTTACGCGACGACACGGCGCGGGTCGGCGAATGGTGCCGGAGCTGCGCCTATGCAGGCGGGCCGTGCGACGCATTCGCGGAGCACGCGACGGTTGACGGTTGATCAAGACAAGCGTTAAATAGGAGATAGCACCGCTCGGGCGGCGAAAGAACGGTGCGGCACGCTAATCTGGAGGCCCTATGAAACATCACGTTCTTGCCGCGTTTTGCGCGATCGTCGTAGCCTGCACCGCAGCGGCCGGCGCCGCACAGCCCCCGGCAGCGATAGCGAGAATCGTAAAGACGGTCGTCGGTGCCGAAGTTCCCGGCAGCACCGCCGCGCTCGTCCATCTCTATACGTCCGATGCCGTCGTGGTCGATGAGTTTCCACCCTTTATCTGGACCGGCGCCGATAGCGGGCGCGTGTGGTTCGTTGCGCTCGACAGGGTGCTTGCGAACCTGAAGATGCACGACTTGAACGTTGTCGCCGCTCCCGCGAGTGAGTACCTGCAAACCGGGAACGACGCGTACGAAATCGTGCCGTTGACGCTGGACGGCATGGAGGGAGCGAAGGCGTCCCATGAAACGGGCACGCTCACGTTTACGTTCCGGCGCTCCGGTACGGTGTGGAAGATATCGAGTCAAGTCTGGACGACGCGGACTTCATCGAGCTAGCAGCGTGGTGCGCCAATCTCATTCCGCGGAAGGCGCAACCGCCTGCGTCGATGCGAATATCCAGGCGAACACGGCTAGTAGCGTGAGAACCAAGGTGCCACTGACCGCCAAGTCGGAAAAAGGCGTTCGAACCCCAAGAACCAGGACCAGCTCGTAAACCGCTACCGCAACCGCGAAGAGCGACACGGACCAAATCCACACGCGCATTACATGCGGCAGCCGACCGGAACGATAGGTGACCAGGCGGTGAACGAGGATGGAATCCAGTGTGTCCGTGCAGCACATTCCGGCGGAGAACATTATACCGACCAGCACTGCGCCGAGTACTCCCGCGTCCGCGCCGAATGCCACCGCGTAGGCGGCGATCTGAGACGACGTTTCAAAACCGAAACCGAACAACAGTCCGACCGGGATCGCCATCCAGGGGCTGCTGGCTCGACGTAGCCATGTTGGAAGCAAGCCTGTCTTGAATCCCCCGGCGCGATATGTCTGGCCGCTCGCCAGTTGCCGGAAATTGAGTGCGGCGATGAACAGTAGCATTATTATGCTCACCCAGGTACCGATGCGCTCGATCGCCACCGAGTGCGGCGCGAACGTAGAACCGAGAAACCCTATCAGCGCGGCAATAGCGATAATCATGACCATGTGCCCGCCGGCAAAAAACGTACCGATGAATCGAGTCCACGGCGATCGGCGCGGCGCGCAATTGCGCGTCAAATTGTCGATCGCCGCAAGATGATCCGGATCCGCGCCGTGCCGCAGGCCCAGCGCGAACACCGTAAACGCGCCGGTCGCGATCATGAGCTCGCTCCAGCCGGTTCCGGCTTCATCAGTCCGCCAATCCATTCAAGCCATTGCGCAATGCCCTCGCCCGTATGCACCGATAGCCGAATCACGCTCGGCGTTGGATTCACACGGGCCACCGCCGCTTCGAAATCTTCGATCTTCGTTCCGGGGAGATGCGGCAACAGATCGATTTTCGTGAGCAGCACGAGATCGGTCTTCATGAACATGACCGGGTATTTCAACGGCTTGTCCCAGCCCTCGGTTATCGAGAGCACCACGACGTTCGCAGCTTGGCCGAGATCGTACACGGCCGGGCACACGAGATTGCCGACGTTCTCCACCGCCAAAATATCGTAACCCGACGGCGGCAGGTCATCCAGTGCATGATGCACCATCGCCGCGTCGAGGTGACAGGCAGAACCGGTGCTAACCGACACCGCCTCAATGCCGGCTCGGCGCAAGCGCTGCGCGTCGTGATCGGTCGCGAGATCGCCGTTTATCGCGGCCATCCGGAAATCTCCCTGCAACGCGGCGGCCGTGGCTTCAAGTAAGGCAGTCTTCCCCGCTCCCGGCGAGCCCATGACGTTCAGCGTGAGGACGCCGCCCCGTTCAAAATGCTCGCGATTGTGAGCCGCGGCTCGATCGTTTCCGGAGAGAATCCGCTCGTGCATTTCAACCGACACGATCTCCGTATCGCCGCATCCGCATTCCTGACACATCACGAAACCTCCATCTCGATTCGGTTCAAAATAATCTCGTCGCCGGCTGTAAGACGCGGCGGCGTTCCGCATCGGTCGCACAGCAGTCCCGCATTCCGGTCGATCACCGTTCCGCATGCTGGACAAGTCCAGCGCTCATCCACTTGCTCGATGACGAGCTCTGCTGCCTCGCATAGCGTTCGTTCACGAAAGACCCCGAACGCCGTCGCCAAGAGAACCGGCTCGACTCCCGAAACCGCGCCAATGCGTACATGCACGCGATTCACAACACGAGCACCACGCCGCCGCGCTTCATCCTCCACCTGCGAGATGAGTGCTCCAACAATCGAGTACTCGTGCATTGCCGCCTCAGCGCTCTCCAAACTGTGGTTTTTTCTTTGCGACGAATGCCTCGATTCCCGCCCTGAAATCGCTGCCGTCGGCAATTCTGGCAAGCGTGTCGAGCTCTTGGTCCAGATGGTGATCGAGACGATCGACGCCGGCGGCTTGATTGATCAGTGCTTTTGCATATCCATACGCGCGCGTCGGTCCTTGCGCGAGCTCTTGCGCGATCTCCATCGTTCTCGTTTCGAATTGATCCGCCGGATAGACTCCGTTGACGAGCCCCCACTCCAGCGCTTCTCGCGCATCGAGTCGCGGATTGAGCAACACCATCGCCATCGCACGGTGCAAACCCACTAGCCGCGGCAGAAAGAACGTGGAGCTCTCCGCACCGGTGAGACCGGTGCGTTTGTATGCCCATTCGAAACTTGCGCGCTCCGACGCGAAGACTAAGTCGCAGCACATCGCCAAACCGAATCCGCCTGCGGCAGCTATGCCGTCCACTGCCGCGATGACTGGCTTGGAGGCGCGCTTGATCTCCGAAATAGTACTGTGAAGATACTCGAGAATCTGCTTGAATATCTCGCCAAAGCCTTCGGGCGCCACCGTTACTTTTGGCTGCAAGTAGGAGAGATCGTCCGCCTCCGCGCCCGCATAGATGTACTTCAGATCCGCGCCGCTGCAAAATACGCCATTCGCCCCGCGCAAGACGATCGCCCGCACGGTATCGTCGCGAGCAA
>JAJXWN010000070.1 GCA_021781595.1 bacterium
TGCGGTGGCGGTCCTGCTGCTCGCCCTGGTCGTCTACCTGGCGGTCGCGCCCTCGCCGGTACCCACGCCCCCGGTCGCCGCTCCGGCCGCCTCCCTCTCACCCGGAGCCTCAGCGCTGCCCAGCACGCTGCCGCTCGCCACGGCTTCGGGGCTGCCCGGAGCCGCGGCGAGCGGCGAATCCCACGTGCTGACGATCCACCTGACGGCCGTCTGTTGGCTGCGGGTCACGGTTGACGGGAGTGTTAGTATTGAGGGTACGTTCCCGGCCGGGACGACCAAGACGTTCCACGGGAACTCCGCAGTGGTGCTCGTCGGCAATGCCGGCGGCGTCCAGATCGCGGTCGACGGCACGCCGGTCGGCAAGCTCGGCGGCATGGGCGCGGTCGTCCAACGCACGTTCACGCTGTGATGGGGCGCCGATTCTAAAGGAGTTATCGTGGCTAGCGAAGCGTCTTTCGACGTCGTATCGAAAATCGACCGGCAGGAACTCGACAACGCCTTAAACCAGGCGCGCAAAGAGGTCGCCGGGCGGTTCGATTTCAAGCACTCGAAGACCGAGATCGCGTTCGACGGCAAGACCACCATCACGGTTCTCTCGGACGACGAGTTGAAGATGAAAAACGTCATGGACATCGTCTCCTCCAAGGCGATCAAACGGGGAATCGATATCAAAGCGCTCGCCTTCGGCAAGGTTGAACCGGCTACGCAGGACACCGTGCGCCAAACGATCGAGCTCAAGAGCGGTATCCCGAAAGACAAGAGCAAGCCGCTGATGGAGGCGATCAAAGGCCTCAAACTCAAAGTCACGGCTCAGTATCAGGACGAGCAGATCCGCGTATCGGGGAAGAACCGCGACGATCTTCAGAAGGTCATCGCACATCTCAAAACCATGGACTACGAGTTGCCGCTGCAGTTCGTCAACTATCGGTAGGCGACGAAGGTTTGAAGAAGAGCGTATCGTTCGTCTCGCTCGGATGCGCGAAGAACCTGGTCGACACCGAGGTCATGATCGCAACGCTGGGTGCGGCCGGCTGGGAACTCTCGCCCGAGCCGCTCGAGGCCGGCACGGTGGTCATCAATACGTGCGCGTTCATCGATCCGGCGAAGTCGGAGTCGACCGAGGCAATCCTCGAGCAGGCGGATCTCAAGCAGCCCGGTCAGCAGTTGATCGTGGCTGGATGTCTGGCGCAGCGGTTCGGCGAGCAACTGCAATCGCTGGTCCCCGAGATCGACGGCGTCATCGGCACCGGCGCCTATGCCGGCATCGTGGACCTCCTGGAGGAGGCGCGTGCGGGGCATCGGCCGGTGCGCCTGCAGTTCGACGCTCCGCCCGAGCACGATTTTCTTCCGCGCCTGGTCACGACCGGGCAGGCGACTGCATACTTGAAGATCGCCGAGGGCTGCGATCACCCCTGTACCTTCTGCATCATCCCTCAGTTGCGCGGAGCCTTCCGAAGCCGTAGCGAGGAGTCGCTCCTCAAGGAAGCGCGAGCGCTCGCCGGCGGCGGTACCAAAGAGGTGATCCTCGTCGCGCAGGACACCTCGATGTGGGGCCGCGACCGCGGCGTACGCCGCGGCAGCTTAGCCGGGCTGCTTGAACGGCTCTCCGAGATCGACGGCATCGAGTGGATACGGCTGCTCTATCTCTACCCGGCTACGGTGGAGCGCGAACTCATCGACGCGATGGCGCGTTTACCGAAGGTGTGCACCTACATGGACATGCCGTTGCAGCACGCGCATCCAGACGTGCTCCGGGCCATGCGTCGCCCCGGGAACGGCGAGCGGTATCTCGAGATCGTCGACGATTTGCGAGCGCGCGTCCCCGGCATTACGATGCGCTCGACCTTCATCGTCGGTTTCCCCGGTGAGACGGCGGAGCACGTAGCCTACCTGGAGGAATGGATCGGGCGGGCGCAGCTCGACCGCGTCGGTTTCTTCGAATATAGCCGCGAGGAGGGGACGCCGAGCGCGCATCTGCCGAACCAGGTTCCGGCTCGCGAGAAGCGCAAGCGCTTGGTTCGCCTGCGCGAAGCGCAGCGCGCGGCCTCGGGGCGAGCGCGAGCGCTTCGAGTGGGCCGAAACGTGCGCGTCCTCGCGGAGGAGCGGCGCACGCTGCGTTCGACCGATGGATTCCGCGCGCTGCTAGGCGCCGGTCACGCGTGGTTCGGGCGCTCGATGGGCGAAGCTCCGGGGGTCGACGGAGGAATCTATTTTACCGGCGCGGCGCGCGCCGGCGAGTTCGTCGAGGTTGCGCTCGATGGGCACGGTCCGTTCGATTTTTACGGACATGCCGTCGGGTAAGCATCTCGCGCCGGACAAAGCGGCGCCGCGCCGCCGCCGTGGTTTGGGCCGCGCGATTCTGCTCGCGCTGGGCATCGCCGTCGCTATTGCCGTCGCCGTCCTCGCGGGCCTATCGCTGGTGCAGCATCGCAACCCGTTCTCCGTACTCGCCGGGGCGATCGTACCGCCGCCCGAGCAGCTCTTCGGCAAGGATCATCTGCTGGTGCTCGTCGTCGGCCTCGACTACGACTACAACAATCTCGACGAAGCGTACTCGAGCCAATCGCGCAGCGACGTGATCATGGCCGTGAACTTCGATCTTGCCGACCACCGCATCTACGAGCTCTCGGTTCCGCGCGACATGGACGCGATTCTGCCCGGCGGCGTGGAAGCGAAGATCAACCAAGCGCAGGCGGACGGCGGCATAGCCGAATCCGAGGCCGTCGTAGCGCAGTGGCTCGGCATCCCGGGATTCGACCGTTACGTGGTTTTGCGGATCAACACGACGAAAGACCTGATCGACGCGATCGGCGGCGTGGACGTCGACGTCGAGAACTCCGACGCGCTTACCCATCGGGGCAAGAACGGACCGATCAATTACGACGATACGTGGGGCCACCTGCACGTTCACTTGCAGCCGGGACTCCAGCATCTAAGCGGCAGCGAAGCCGTCGGTTACGCCCGCTTCCGCCACGACTGGTGCAGTGACCCGTGCCGGATCATGCGCCAGCAACAGGTCATCAAGGCGATCGCCGACAAGCTCAAGAGCAACAAACTCAACACGCTGCTGCACCTGAACGAACTCTTGGCGGTCTTCAACCGCGACGTGCAGACCGACTTCACGCCGACCGAAGAGCTCAGCCTGGCAACCGCGTTCGCGGATATCTCACCCTCTGAAATTCACACGGCGCAAGTTCCCTACGTTGCGGATAAGGTACTGCCCGACTGGGGCGACGTGATTATCCCAGACGAGACCAAGAAGGCAGAACTCGTCCAGAACATGCTGATCTCGCCGCCGCAACCGCAGCCGACGCCGTACTTCGGGCAGGTTGCGGCGATCGCGCCGTCGAGTCTCCGCGTCGATGTCGAAAACGGTACCGGCATTGCCGGACTGGCCACGCGCGTCGCCGCACGGCTCAAGGCGCAGGGTTTCGAGATCGGAAGCGTCGGGAACGCATCTTCGTCCGGCGTGCTGACGACGCGGCTGCACGAGCACTCCCCGATCGCGTTTGCCGCGTACCGCGTGCGCCAAGCCCTCGGCGCGGCGGCCGAAAAAGCGAAGATCGTGATCGACCCGGCCGCACTCACGTCTCCGGAGCCGCATGCCTCCGACGTAACGGTCATCGTCGGAGCCGACTTGGCTGCGGCGCTTCAGAAGAAAGCGGCACCAACGCCATGAACGCGCGCTTCCGGATCCTCGCAGCGATCCTCGCAGCCGCCGTCCTCGTCTATGGCGGAATCCGCCTCTACCGGCACAGCACGCACCTGCTGAAGATTGCGGTCATCACGCCGAAGATGAACGCCCGCCGCGCGATCTCGCCGCCGCTCGGCGCGCGGGTCTACCACCTGCTGCATCGGCGGGCCTCGCGCTCTCGTCTTGGGCGGCCCAAGCTGATCGCGCTGACGTTCGACGACGGCCCGTACCCGATCTTCACGCCGCTGCTGCTTGGCGAACTGCGCGAACTTCACGTTCGCGCGACCTTCTTTCTCATCGGTCGCGACGCGCGGCAGTGGCCCGGGCTCGCAAGACGCATCGAGGCCGACGGGAACGAAGTTGCCGACCATACGTACTCCCATCCGGATCTCGATATGGAATCGCCGCAAGCGGTTCGCGGGGAGATCCTCAAGGGAGGCGACGTGCTCTGGAACCTGGTGCACGACCCGGGGGTACGCACGCTCTTCCGCCCGCCGCACGGGCGCTACACGCTTACGACGATCGAGGTCGCGCAAGCGCTTGGCTACCACGTCATCCTCTGGACCGACGACGCGGGCGACTGGCGCACCGTTACGCCGGCCACGCTCGAGCGGCATCTCGAGATGCACGCGACGGCGCCCGAGATCGCGCTGCTCCACAGCGGGAAACTGCCGACCATCGAGATGCTGCCGGTCGTGGTCGCGGAGTTCCGCAGGGCGGGCTACCGTTTCGTGACGGTCAGCCAGCTCCTGGCGCGGATTCCGGTCGCCGATATCAACCATCCCGAAAAGCATCCGGTCTAGGCGCCACGAACGTATGCCGAGAGCGATCATCGATACGGAGTCGAGCCGTCCCGCCTACGTGCGGCGTACGGCGCTGCGATGGGCGGCCGTCGCCGTCATCCTCGTGCTGGCTGCTTTCATGGGCTACCAGGTGTGGCGCGAGGTTCGAGCAAGCACCCATGCCCCGACCCGGCCAGTCACATATCAAGGAAAGTAATTCTCGGTGCGTGTAACCTGGCAACCCAGTCCCCCGGCGGCGAAATCCTCCGGGCCACCCAAGGAGAGAGAATGCTGCGACGCCTAACCCTCGGATTCTTCGGTCTTGCTTGCGCGGTTGCCGTCGCTGCGTGCAGTTCCTCGACCGGGACGACTCCGCTTTCGAGCGGCGGCGTACCTGGGATCGGTCCGAATTTCGCCACCAACACGGTCTATGCGGTCGATGCCACGCAGAACGCGATCGAGATTTACGCGCCGAATCCCACGAGCAGCTCGAAGCCGATCTACGAGATCGGCGGCAGTAGCACGCTCTTAGCGGGGCCGCAGTACGCCGTCTTCGATCCCCACAAGCGCCTCTACGTCTCCAATTACGATGCGGCGACCGGGGCCGCGCAGGTAACGGTCTACCAGACCTACGCAACCGGGAACGTGCTCCCGCTCTCACAGATCGTCGGCGCCGCGACGCAGCTCACGCAGCCGAGCGGCATCGCCTACGTGCCCGCAACCGCCGGCTTCGTCGTCGCCAACACCGATCCCAAGAACACCGCGGCCCCCAACCAGCTCCTGCTCTTCGGAGCCTCCGCCACCGGCGCGGTCTCTCCGGCCGTCATCTCGGGCAGCAATACGCTGCTCGACGTGCCGACCGGCGTGGCCGTCGACGCGAACAACAACATCTACGTCGCCGATCGCGGCAACGGTTCGGTAACGGTCTACACCCTGCCGTCCTCGATCGCCTCACCCTCGCCGTCGCCCTCGGCTTCCCCCCGCCCGAGCCCCTCGCCGAGCGGAAGCCCGAGCCCGTCGCCCGCTCCGACGCCGATCGCCGGCCTGAACCTAGCGCCGATCCAGGATATCTCGGGCTCCAATACCGGGCTAGCCGCTCCGACCGGCATCGCCGTTGACTCGACCGGCAACATCTACGTCGTCGATCCCGACCAGGGCTCGCCCAGCGTGCGCGTCTTCGCTTCGGGTGCGACGGGTAACGTCGCGCCGGTCCGCACCATCACGGGGAGCACCACCGGGCTGAAGTATCCGACGGACGTAAAGGTCGACTCCGCCGGCAACATCTACGTCGCCGACTCGGGGGCGGGAGAAATCTTGATCTTCGGACCGAACGCCAACGGGAACGTTGCGCCGACGGCCATGGTCGCGGCGCCCGGCTCGGTCGTCGGGCTCGCGCTTTCGCCATAGACGACGGGCGATCGCGCGCGTCGCTCGAGCGTTACGGATCGCTGACGCGCGTCCTCGAGACCGCGACGCTCGCCGCCAAGGCGGGTTGCCTGGCGGAGAGCCTCTTCGCTTCGGGCGGCTTCGCCCGAGTGACGGCGCTGGTCTTCGCGGAACAGGAGCTGCTCTCGGCGACCGCGCCCTCGGGCGCGGAGTTCTCCCTGCGCGGCCGGAGGCCGGAGTTGCAGCGCCTCTTGCTGCACGCCCTCGAACGCTTTCCCGTGGAGGGTGGATTCTACGTGCCCCGCGAGCGCGCGAGCGTGCTCGCGGGGGTGACGGAGTACCACATCTCCCGCGGCATGCTCTTTATCCCGCTGGAAGTTCCCGACGCGATCGAGGGTCTGCTGGTGATCGAAACCGACGAGTTGCCCGGCGCCGCCGAGTTGCGGCACCTGCGCGGCTTTGCCGACATCGCTGCGTGGTCGCTGCACCAAGAGCGCACCGCGAAGGCGGCGCTGCGCGAAGCCAGGCAGAGCACGTTATTGGCGCTGATCAACGAGCGCATGCGCAAGTCGCTCGACCGTGCGCAGATCTTGAATGCGGTCGTCGAGGACGTGCGGCACGCTTTCGGAGCCGCTACCTGCATCATCTACGGCCGCGACCCCGCGCGGCCTGAGCGTGCGCTGGTGCTGGCCAGCGCCTGTGCCGGCACCGGCACAGGCGAAACCGGCGTAGATGCCGAGCTGCCCGGACCCGTGGAACTTGGAGATTCGGAGATCGGCCGCGCATTTGAAGGGTCGACCATTCGGCACGATGGCGGCTCCGGACCGGGGATCGTGGTGCCGTTCTTCTCCGATGGTCGCGTGGAGAGCGCGCTCGCGCTGCACTTTACGCGACCCTACTCCTTCGACGACGTGGATCTGGTCATGCTGCGCTCGATCGCGTTCCACGTGAGTCTCGCGCTCTCCAACGTGCGCCTCTTCGAGTTGGAGCGGCTGCGGCGGGGGCGCGCCGAGCTCATCGAACGCGTCGTTCGCATCTTGCGCGACACGCAATATGTCGATGAGGTGCTGCTGGTCTTCGCGGTAACGACCTCGCACGAGCTGCCGGTCGCATGCGCCGTTTACGGCATAGAGAACGGCACGGCCGAGCGCAAAGCGATGCGCGTGCGCGAAGCGGGCGATTTCGAGCCCGTCCCGGCGGTTGACGTTACTACGATCGAAGACGCTTTGCGCCGCGACGAAGCGATCGCCGGCGAGAGATTGCCCCTCGCGATCCGCGAGCCTCTCTTCGGCGAGAACGAGGGCCTGGCGATTCCGCTTCAGATCGACGGCAATCTCTGGGGGATGGCCGCATTCTACGTCACCGGGCGGCCTTCGTACTGGGATGACGAGGCCCGGCAGTTTTTCCGTTCGCTGTGCGTGCACCTCGAGCTCTCCCTCACGACGGCCCTTGGTTTCGAGCGCATCCAGCAATTGGCGCGCGCGTTACGCGAGTCGAGCGAGTTCAAGGACGATCTGCTGGCGATGCTCGCGCACGATTATAAGGGCCCGCTGACGGTGGTATTGGGCTACTGCGACCTGCTGCTGGAGACGCTGCCCGCGGAGTTTCACGGCGAGATCGAGACGATCTACGCGCAGACGCAGCGCCTCGTGCGGCTCTCCGAAGACGCGCTGACGCTCGCGCAGACGCAGGCCGGTGGTTTCTCGCTCGACCGCGCCGCCCTCGATCTAACCGAATTCGTCGACGAACACGTCGCCGCGCTCAACCGCGGCTCGGCGCGCATTCGCGTCGAGTCGCCCGAGACGCCGATCTCGATTTGGCTCGATCCGCAGCGCTTCGCTCACGTGCTCGAAAACCTACTGCAGAACGCGCTCAAGTACTCGACCGGCGAGGTGCTGGTGCGGCTGGCCCGCGACGGCGCCCGGGCGACGATCGAAGTGACCGACCGGGGCATCGGCATACCCGAAACCGAGATCGCGACGGTCTTTGCGCGCTTCGGGCGTGCTACCAATGCTCGGCGCAAGGGTATAGGAGGATCGGGCGTGGGGCTTTACGTCGCGCGCAAGATCGTCGAGGTGCACGGGGGGACGATATCGGTCGTCTCCAAGGAGAACGAAGGCAGCACCTTCACGATCTCTCTGCCGGTCCAACCGTAAGGCATTTTAGGAGAAGGACTCTATGGCATTCCTGAAGACCCTTTTCGACGGAAACGCGCGAGAGATCGTTCGTCTGCGCAAGACCGTCGAGAAAGTAAACGCACTCGAGGCGCAGTTCTCCGCGCTCTCCGACGACGAGCTTCGCGGCAAGACCGAGGAGTTCAAAGCCAAGCTGGCGGGCGGCGAGACGCTCGACGCCTTGCTGCCCGAGATCTTCGCCGCCGTCCGCGAGGCGGGGAAGCGCACGATCGGCATGCGGGCATTCGACGTGCAGATCATGGGCGGGCAGATTCTCTACGAAGGACGCATCGCGGAGATGAAGACCGGCGAAGGCAAGACGCTGGTCGCGACGCTGCCGGTATACGCGCGAGCGCTGGAAGGGCGCGGCGTGCACGTCGTGACGGTCAACGATTACCTGGCCCGCCGCGACGCCGAATGGATGGGGCCGCTCTACCAGTTCCTGGGCCTAACCGTCGGCGTGGTGCAGCACGACTTGGAGCCGGCCGAGCGCCGAGCCGCGTACAACTGCGACGTCACCTACGTTACGAACAACGAAGTCGGCTTCGATTACCTGCGCGACAACATGGCGTGGCAGATCGAAGACATGGTTCAGCGCGATCTCTACTACGGGTTGGTCGACGAGGTCGACTCGATCCTCATCGACGAAGCGCGCACGCCGCTGATCATCAGCGGGCAGGGGACCGAGCCGACGGAGCTCTACGAGAAGTTCGCGCAGATCATGCCGCGCCTCAAGAAAGAAGAAGACTTCACGGTCGACGAGAAGGCGCACGCCGTTCCGATAACCGAGGCGGGCGTCGCCAAAGTCGAAAAGATGCTGGGCGTCTCGAATCTCTACGAGCAGCGTAACATCGAGCTCGCGCACCAGCTCAACGCCGCCCTGAAGGCGTGGAACCTGTTCCATCGCGACCAGCAGTACATCATAAAAGACGGCGAGATCATCATCGTCGACGAGTTCACCGGGCGTTTGATGTACGGCCGCCGTTACTCCGACGGCATCCACCAGGCGATCGAGGCCAAGGAAGGCATCAAGGTCCGCAGCGAGGACCAAACCCTCGCCACGATCACGTTCCAGAACTACTTCCGCCTCTACGACCGCCTGGCCGGCATGACGGGTACCGCGAAGACCGAGGAGCGCGAGTTCCGCGACATCTACGGCCTCGACGTCGTCATCATCCCGACCAATATGACGATCTGCCGCAAAGACCAATCCGATATCGTCTACAAGACGGAGCAGGCAAAATTCAAGGCCGTCGTCGACGAGATCATCGAGGAGAATAAGAAGGGGCGCCCGGTGCTCGTCGGTACGCGCTCGATCGAAAAATCGGAGACGCTCGCCGCGATGCTGCGTCGCAAGGGCGTTGAGTGCAACGTGCTCAACGCGAAGTACCACGAGCAGGAGGCGCAGATCGTCAAGGACGCCGGGCAGATGGGGCAAGTGACAATCGCGACCAATATGGCCGGCCGCGGAACCGATATCAAACTTGGCGACGGCGTTGCGGATATCGGGGGCCTCGCCATCATCGGCACGGAACGGCACGAATCGCGGCGCATCGACAACCAGCTGCGCGGCCGTTCCGGCCGCCAGGGCGATCCGGGCAGCACGCGTTTCTACGTCTCGCTCGAGGACGAAGTGATGCGATTGTTCGGCGGCGACCGCATGAATGCGATCATGGACCGCGTCGGATTCAGCGACGAGACTCCCATCGAATCGCCCATGATCACGCGATCCCTCGAACGTGCGCAGAGCAAGGTCGAAGGCCACAACTACGAGCTCCGCAAGCACGTTCTCGAGTACGACGACGTCATGAACAAACAGCGTGAGGTGA